>NZ_JBSFFI010000004.1:0-64580 GCF_053596035.1 Streptomyces sp. NPDC001781
CCGACGCTCTGCGCGCGACCTTCGAGCGCGACCCGCAGCTCTACTACGAGGACGGTTACCAGGAGCTGGTGAACCGGGGCTTCAAGATCGACGTGCAGCCGATCGGCGACGTCTCCTGGGTCGAGATCGACAACCACGACGACCTCGCCAAGGGACGGAAGATCGCGTGCCAGTACTGACGAGGCTCATCCCCTCGCCGGTCGTCGTCGACATCCGCCCGGGTGCCCTCGCCGACCTGGCCACCGTGCTCGCCGACGAACGCATCTCGCACTCGGGCCGCCTGGCCGTCGCCGTCAGCGGCGGCTCGGGCGCCCGGCTGCGCGAGCGGGTCGCCCCGCAGCTGCCGGGCGCGACCTGGTACGAGGTCGGCGGCGGCACGCTGGACGACGCCGTGCGACTGGCCGACGACATCCGCGCCGGGCACTTCGACGCGCTGATCGGCCTCGGCGGCGGCAAGATCATCGACTGCGCCAAGTACGCCGCCGCGCGGGTCGGACTGCCGCTGGTCGCCGTGCCGACGAACCTCGCGCACGACGGCCTGTGCTCGCCGGTCGCCACCCTGGACAACGACGCGGGCCGGGGCTCCTACGGCGTGCCGAACCCGATCGCCGTCCTGATCGACCTGGACGTCATCCGGGCCGCCCCGACACGCTTCGTGCGCGCGGGCATCGGCGACGCGGTGTCCAACGTGTCCGCCATCGCGGACTGGGAGCTGGCCAACCGGGTCAACGGCGAGAAGATCGACGGCCTCGCCGCAGCCATGGCCCGTCAGGCCGGTGAGGCCGTGCTCCGGCACCCCGGCGGGATCGAGGACAACGACTTCCTCCAGGTCCTCGCCGAGGCGCTGGTGCTGTCCGGCATCGCCATGTCCGTCTCCGGTGACTCGCGGCCGTCCTCGGGCGCCTGCCACGAGATCAACCACGCCTTCGACCTGCTCTTCCCGCAGCGCGCGGCCAGCCACGGCGAGCAGTGCGGCCTCGGCGCCGCCTTCGCCATGTACCTGCGCGGGGCGCACGAGGAGTCGGCGCACATGGCCGGCGTCCTGCGCCGCCACGGGCTGCCGGTGCTGGCCGAGGACATCGGCTTCACCGCGGACGAGTTCGTCCGCGTCGTGGAGTTCGCCCCGGAGACCCGCCCCGGCCGCTACACGATCCTCGAACACCTCGACCTCAAGACTGACCAGATCAAGGACACCTACGCCGACTATGTCAAGGCCATCGGTAGCTGAACTCCGTCCGGTCGTCCACCCCGCGGGGGTGAAGGACCGGCGCAGCGGTGAGCACTGGGCGGGACGCCTCTACATGCGCGAGGTGTCCCTGCGCATCGACCGCTACCTGGTGAACACCAGGATCACGCCCAACCAGCTCACGTACCTGATGACCGTCTGCGGTGTGCTCGCGGCCCCGGCCCTGCTGGTGCCGGGGATCACGGGCGCCGTGCTCGGCATCGTCGCCACCCAGCTCTACCTGCTGCTGGACTGCGTCGACGGTGAGATCGCCCGCTGGCGCAAGCAGTACTCGCTGGCCGGGGTCTATCTGGACCGGGTCGGGGCCTACCTGACCGACGCCGCCGTGCTGGTCGGCCTCGGGCTGCGCGCCGCCGACCTGTTCGGCAGCGGCCGTATCGACTGGCTGTGGGCGTTCCTCGGCACGCTGGCCGCGCTCGGCGCGATCCTGATCAAGGCGGAGACCGACCTGGTCGGGGTCGCCCGGCACCAGAGCGGGCTGCCTCCTGTCAAGGAGTCCGCCGCCGAGCCGCGTTCCTCCGGGATGGCGCTGGCCCGGCGCGCCGCCGCCGCGCTCAAGTTCCACCGGCTGATCCTCGGTATCGAGGCGTCGCTGCTGATCCTGGTGCTGGCCATCGTGGACCAGGTACGCGGCGACCTGTTCTTCACCCGGCTCGGCACCGCCGTGCTGGCGGGCATCGCGCTGCTGCAGACCCTGCTGCACCTGGTGTCCATTCTCGCGTCGAGCAGGCTGAGGTGAACGGAATGAAGGTCGGCGCGGTCATCATCACCATGGGCAACCGCCCCGAGGAGCTCCGGGCGCTCATCGACTCCGTCGCCAAGCAGGACGGCGACAAGGTCGCCGTGGTCGTCGTCGGCAACGGCTCACCGGTGCCCGACGTGCCCGAGGGCGTGCGCACCGTCGAACTGCCCGAGAACCTCGGCATCCCCGGCGGCCGCAACGTCGGCATCGAGGCGTTCGGCCCCGGCGGCGGCGACGTCGACATCCTGCTGTTCCTGGACGACGACGGCCTGCTCGCCCGGCAGGACACCGCCGAGCTGTGCCGGGCCGCGTTCGCCGCCGACCCGGAGCTGGGCATCATCAGCTTCCGCATCGCGGACCCGGAGACCGGCGAGACCCAGCGCCGGCACGTGCCCCGGCTGCGCGCCTCGGACCCGATGCGCTCCTCCCGCGTGACCACCTTCCTCGGCGGCGCCAACGCGGTCCGCACCAAGGTGCTCGGCGAGGTCGGCGGGCTGCCGGACGAGTTCTTCTACGCCCACGAGGAGACCGACCTCGCCTGGCGGGCGCTGGACGCCGGCTGGATGATCGACTACCGGTCGGACATGGTGCTGTACCACCCGACGACCGCGCCCTCACGGCACGCGGTGTACCACCGCATGGTGGCCCGGAACCGCGTCTGGCTGGCCCGGCGCAACCTCCCCCTGCCGCTCGTCCCGGTCTACCTCGGCGTCTGGCTGCTCCTCACGCTGGCCCGCCGTCCCTCCGGACCTGCGCTGAAGGCGTGGTTCGGCGGCTTCAAGGAGGGCTGGGCGACCCCCTGCGGCCCCCGCCGTCCGATGCGCTGGCGTACGGTGTGGCGGCTGACCCGGCTGGGCCGTCCCCCGGTGATCTGAGAAGCTCGGGTGGGGCGGGGAAGCGGCCCCGCGCAGGTGAACCGGACGATGTACTCGAAGACGAAAGTTTCCCCCTGTGAGTGAGAGAACCCATGACGGCGGTGTCGCGGTGACCGCGGCACCGTCGCCCGACGAGAGCCTGCCGGCGGCAGACCTCGCCGCCAAGTACGGGCTCGCGGTGAGCGGTGCCCGCCCCTCGCTCGCCGAGTACGTCCAGCAGCTCTGGGGCCGCCGCCACTTCATCCTGGCGTTCTCCCAGGCGAAGCTGACGGCCCAGTACAGCCAGGCCAAGCTGGGCCAGCTCTGGCAGGTGGCCACCCCGCTGCTCAACGCGGCCGTGTACTACGCGATCTTCGGCCTGATCCTCAAGGCCAGCCGGGGCATGTCGCACGACACGTACGTGCCCTTCCTGGTCACCGGCGTGTTCGTGTTCACCTTCACGCAGAGCTCGCTGATGTCGGGCGTCCGCGCGATCTCCGGCAACCTCGGCCTGGTGCGCGCCCTGCACTTCCCGCGCGCCGCGCTGCCGATCTCGTTCTCGCTGCAGCAGCTCCAGCAGCTGCTGTTCTCGATGATCGTCGTGTTCCTGGTGGTGATCGGCTTCGGCAACTATCCGCGGCTGTCCTGGCTGCTGATCCTCCCGGCGCTGGTGCTGCAGTTCCTGTTCAACACCGGGCTCGCGATGATCGTGGCCCGCATGGGCGCGAAGACGCCGGACCTCGCCCAGCTCATGCCGTTCGTGCTGCGGACCTGGATGTACGCCTCCGGCGTGATGTTCTCCATCAACCACATGCTGGAGGACAAGCCCGAGTGGATCGTCCGGGTGCTCCAGGCGAACCCGGCGGCCGTCTACATGGACCTGATGCGCTACGCCCTGATCGACGGCTACGGCGCCTCGAACCTGCCCCCGCACGTGTGGGCCCTCGCCCTGGCCTGGGCCGTGGTCGTCTTCTGCGGCGGCTTCGTGTACTTCTGGAAGGCTGAGGAGCGGTACGGCCGTGGCTGAGCAGAACACCGGCGAGCGCCGGCCCACCGTCATCGCGGACGAGCTGCACATCGTCTACCGGGTCAACGGCGCCAAGACCGGCAGGGGCAGCGCCACCGCCGCCCTGAGCCGCATCGTCAAGCGGGGCGAGCCGCGCGGGGTGCGCAAGGTGCACGCCGTGCGCGGGGTTTCCTTCACCGCCTACCGGGGCGAGGCGATCGGCCTGATCGGTTCCAACGGCTCCGGCAAGTCCACCCTGCTGCGGGCCATCGCCGGCCTGCTCCCGGCCGAGAAGGGCAAGGTCTACACCGACGGCCAGCCCTCGCTGCTGGGCGTGAACGCGGCGCTGATGAGCGACCTGACCGGTGAGCGGAACGTCATCCTGGGCGGTCTCGCCATGGGGATGTCCCGCGAGCAGATCAAGGAGCGCTACCAGCGCATCGTCGACTTCTCGGGCATCAACGACAAGGGCGACTTCATCACGCTGCCGATGCGCACGTACTCCTCGGGCATGGCGGCCCGGCTGCGGTTCTCCATCGCCGCCGCCAAGGACCACGACGTCCTCATGATCGACGAGGCTCTGGCCACCGGCGACCGCGCCTTCCAGAAGCGCTCCGAGGAACGCATCCGGGAACTGCGCAAGGAGGCCGGCACGGTCTTCCTGGTGAGCCACAACAACAAGTCCATCCGCGACACCTGCGACCGCGTCCTGTGGCTGGAACGCGGCGAGCTCCGCATGGACGGGCCCACCGAAGAGGTCCTCAAGGAGTACGAGAAGTTCACGGGCAAGTAGCCCGCGTTCCGCCAGGGCCCTGCCGGCGTACCTCCGGCGGGGCCCGGCGCCTGCAAAGGATGCGTCAACTCCGTTGGCGCGCAGGAATCCTGACGTCCATCGGCCGGTTGTCGTGATGCGCCGGACACCCCGGGGAACACCGGCGCGTCGCGCAACGTAAGCTGTACCGGTGCCGGAAACCGGCAATCGGGGCGATAATGCGCGACACCCTCCGCCGGGACGCCCCCCGGAGGGTCGGCGGCGTGTCCGAAATAGTGTGTATCGGGTCGGCAGTGTAGAACGGGAGATGTGACGGCAATGGCTACGGAAACTCCCCAGCTCACCGCGAGCCGCGCCGTCCTTGCGCCGGGCAGCGCGCAGTGACGGGAACCGACACGGCGACGGCACTGGAACGCGCCACGCTGGACAAGGCCGCGCGCGAGAACTTCCCCGTGGCTCCCTTCTTCCTGCCCCGCGCCTGGCGCGACGACCTCATGGCCGTCTACGGCTTCGCCCGCCTGGTCGACGACATCGGTGACGGCGACCTGGCCCCCGGCGGCGCCGACGCCGGCGCTCTCGGCGTCTCCCCGGAGCGCGCCCATGACCCGCTCGCCCTGCTCGACGCCTTCGAGGCCGACCTCGGCCGCGTCTTCGACGGCACCCCGCGCCATCCCCTGCTGCGCCGCCTGCAGCCCACCGTGCGCCGCCGCGGCCTCACCCCCGAACCCTTCCTCGGCCTGGTCGCCGCCAACCGCCAGGACCAGCTCGTCACCCGGTACGAGACCTACGACGACCTGCTGGCCTACTGCGAGCTCTCCGCCAACCCGGTCGGCCGCCTGGTGCTCGAAGTGACCGGCACCGCCACCCCCGAGCGCATCCGCCGCTCCGACGCCGTGTGCACCGCGCTCCAGATCGTCGAGCACCTCCAGGACGTCGCCGAGGACCTCGGCCGCGACCGCATCTACCTGCCCGCCCAGGACATGAAGCGATTCCATGTCCAGGAGAGCGACCTCGCCGCCCCGAGCGCCGGCGCGTCCGTACGCGCCCTGGTCGCGTTCGAGGCCCGGCGCGCACACGATCTGCTGAAGGAAGGCGCGCCCCTCGTGGGTAGCGTCCACGGCAGACTCAAGCTGCTGCTCGCGGGATTCGTGGCGGGAGGAAAGGCGGCGGTCCGGGCGATCGCCGCCGCCGATTTCGACGTACTTCCCGGCCCGCCCGAGCCCGGCAAGCTCCAGTTGCTGCGTGAGGCGGCCACGACCCTGCGAGGAGAGGGGTGATCCGGGCAGTGGAGGCTTCGCAAGCCGTGTCCGCACCGGTACTCGCCGCCTATCGCTACTGCGAGACGGTCACCGGCCAGCAGGCCCGCAACTTCGCCTACGGCATCCGGCTGCTGCCGACGCCCGAGCGCCGCGCGATGTCGGCGCTCTACGCCTTCTCGCGGCGCGTCGACGACATCGGCGACGGCGAGCTGCCCGGCGCGGTGAAGGTGGAACGCCTGGAGGACACCCGGGCACTGCTCGACCGGGTCCGGGCGGGCGCGGTCGAGGAGGACGACACCGACCCGGTGGCCGTCGCCCTCGCCCATGCCGCCGGGGTCTTCCCGATCCCGCTCGGCGGCCTGGACGAGCTGATCGACGGCGTCCAGATGGACGTGCGCGGCGCCACCTACGAGACCTGGGACGACCTCAAGGTCTACTGCCGCTGCGTGGCCGGTGCCATCGGACGCCTCTCGCTGGGCGTGTTCGGCACCGAACCCGGCGCACGCGGCGTCGAACGCGCCTCCGAGTACGCCGACACGCTGGGTCTCGCCCTCCAGCTCACCAACATCCTGCGCGACGTCCGCGAGGACGCCGAGGGCGGCCGTACCTACCTGCCCGCCGACGACCTGGCCAAGTTCGGCTGCTCGGCCGGGTTCGACGGACCCATGCCGCCCGAGGGCTCCGACTTCGCCGGCCTCGTCCACTTCGAGGTCCGCCGCGCCCGCGCCCTGTTCGCCGAGGGCTACCGGCTGCTGCCCATGCTGGACCGCCGCAGCGGCGCCTGCGTCGCCGCCATGGCCGGGATCTACCGCCGCCTGCTGGACCGGATCGAGCGCGACCCGGAGGCCGTGCTGCGCGGCCGCGTCTCGCTGCCCGGCCGTGAGAAGGCGTACGTCGCCGTGCGCGGCCTGTCCGGCCTCGACACACGGCACGTCTCGCGGCACACGCTCAGGGGGCGCGCCTGATGACGGCCGAGGCCCAGGGGGCGGCTCCGGCGGCCCGGCCGCCGCGGGCAACCCTCGCCCCCGGCGTGGCGTCCCTGACTGCGACGGCCGGACGTGCACCGTTCAACCAGCACGCGCGGCACGCACGGAAGGACGCGGCATGAGCGAGACCCCACGCCCGGCACGGGCGCACTCCGGCGGCACCGGCCGGGACGCCGTCGTGGTCGGGGGCGGACTCGCCGGGGTCACCGCGGCCCTCGCGCTCGCCGACGCCGGCGTGCGCGTCACCCTGCTCGAAGGCAGGCCCCGGCTCGGCGGGCTCGCCTTCTCCTTCCAGCGCGGCGACCTGACCGTGGACAACGGCCAGCACGTCTACCTGCGCTGCTGCACCGCCTACCGCTGGTTCCTCGACCGGATCGAGGGCACCTCGCTGGCGCCGCTGCAGAACCGGCTCGACGTACCCGTGGTGGACGTCGGCAAGCCCGAGGGGCGGCGGCTCGGCCGGCTGCGGCGCGACCCGCTGCCCGTACCGCTGCACCTGGGCCGCAGCCTGGCCGCCTACCCGCACCTCTCGCTCGCCGAGCGTGCCGCCGTGGGGCGGGCGGCGCTCGCGCTGGGGGGGCTCGACCCCGCCGACCCGGCGCTGGACGACCAGGACTTCGGTACCTGGCTGGCCCGGCACGGACAGTCGGCGCGTGCGGTAGAGGCGCTGTGGGACCTGGTCGGGGTCGCCACGCTCAACGCGGTCGCGGGCGACGCCTCGCTCGGACTCGCCGCGATGGTGTTCAAGACCGGTCTGCTGTCCGAGCCGGGCGCGGCCGACATCGGCTGGGCGCACGTCCCGCTGGGCGACCTGCACGACCGGCTGGCCCGCAAGGCGCTCGACTCCGCGGGCGTCCGCACCGAGCTGCGCAGCCGCGTCACCTCCCTCTCCCGAGGCGCGGACGGACGCTGGAGCGTTCAGATCCCCGGCGAGACGATCGACACCGACGCCGTCGTCCTGGCCGTGCCCCAGCGCGAGGCCCACGACCTGCTGCCCGCCGGCGCGCTCGACGACCCCGGGCGGCTGCTGCGCATCGGCACCGCGCCGACCCTCAACGTGCACGTGGTGTACGACCGCCCGGTGCTCGCCCGGCCCTTCCTCGCCGCGCTCGGCACGCCCGTGCAGTGGGTGTTCGACCGCACCGCCGCCTCCGGGCTGCGCGAGGGCCAGTACCTGGCGCTGTCCCAGTCGGCCGCCCACGACGACATCGACGCCCCCGTCGCCGACCTGCGCGCGCGATACCTGCCGGAGCTGGAACGGCTGATCCCCGGCACCCGCGCCGCGGAGGTGCGGGACTTCTTCGTCACCCGCGAGCGCACCGCGACGTTCGCCCCCACCCCCGGCGTCGGGCGGCTGCGCCCCGGCGCCCGCACCGATGCCCCCGGCCTCTGCCTGGCCGGCGCGTGGACGGCCACCGGCTGGCCCGCGACCATGGAGAGCGCGGTCCGCAGTGGCGTGAGCGCGGCCGACGCCGCTCTGGACGCCCTGGGCCGCCCCCGCCCCCGCCACCTCTTCCAGTTCGAGGAGGCGGCCTGATGCTCGTTTCGCACAGCCCGGAGGGGCCCCGCACCTCCGGTACCGCAACAAGAGGAGAGACTGTGCCCACTGTGCCGCCCCCGGCCTCGACAGCCGCCGACGCGGTGGACGTGACCGCACTGCTGGAGCGCGGCCGGACCCTGGCCACCCCGGTGCTGCGCGCCGCCGTGGACCGGCTGGCGCCCCCCATGGACACCGTCGCCGCCTACCACTTCGGCTGGATCGACGCCGCCGGGAACCCGGCCGCCGGTGACGGCGGCAAGGCCGTCCGCCCCGCCCTCGCCGTACTCTCCGCCGAGGTCACCGGCGCCGCCCCCGAGGCGGGCGTGCCCGGCGCGGTCGCCGTCGAGCTGGTGCACAACTTCTCGCTGCTGCACGACGACCTGATGGACGGCGACGAGCAGCGCCGCCACCGCGACACCGTCTGGAAGGTGCACGGACCCGCCCAGGCCATCCTGGTCGGCGACGCCCTGTTCGCCCTCGGCAACGAGGTCCTGCTGGAGCTGGGCACCGTCGAGGCCGGCCGCGCCACCCGCCGGCTGACCGCCGCCACCCGCGCCCTGATCGACGGCCAGGCCCAGGACATCTCCTACGAGCACCGCGACCGCGTCAGCGTCGAGGAGTGCCTGGAGATGGAGGGCAACAAGACCGGCGCCCTGCTGGCCTGCGCCTCCTCCATCGGTGCGGTCCTCGGCGGCGCCGACGACCGCACCGCCGACGCGCTGGAGCGCTACGGCTACCACCTCGGCCTGGCCTTCCAGGCCGTCGACGACCTCCTCGGCATCTGGGGCGACCCGGAGTCCACCGGCAAGCAGACCTGGAGCGACCTGCGCCAGCGCAAGAAGTCCCTGCCCGTGGTGGCGGCCCTGGCCGCCGGGGGCACCGCCTCCCAGCGGCTCGGCGAGATCCTCGCCGCCGACGCCAAGAGCAGCGACTTCGCCGCGTTCTCCGAGGAGGAGTTCGCGGCCCGCGCCGCCCTCATCGAGGAGGCGGGCGGCCGCGAGTGGACGGCGGACGAGGCGCGGCGCCAGCACACCGTCGCCATCGGGGCCCTGCACGCCGTCGACATGCCCGACCGGGTGCGGGACGCTTTCACGGCGCTCGCCGATTTCGTCGTCGTCAGGAAGAGATGATCACTATCGGCCGAATAATCCTCGCGTAGTCGCCGGCCGGTGCGACGCGACCAGCGGCACACCGGCCGACGGCGGACCCACAGCAGCAGGACTCGAACGACTGCACCAAGGGGAAGCCATGACAGCGACGACCGACGGAAGCACCGGGGCCACCATCCCGCCCCGCGCTGCCGCGGCCAGCGACACCGACAGCACCGTCCCCCCGGCGGCCGGGGTACCCGGGGCCGCCGAACGCGCCGCCGCGCGCGCCACCGAGTTCCTGCTGGCCCGGCAGGACCCCGAGGGCTGGTGGAAGGGCGACCTGGAGACCAACGTCACCATGGACGCCGAGGACCTGCTGCTGCGCCAGTTCCTCGGCATCCGCGACGAGGCGACCACCCGCGCCGCCGCCCTGTTCATCCGGGGCGAGCAGCGCGAGGACGGCGCCTGGTCCACCTTCTACGGCGGCCCGGGCGACCTGTCCGCCACCGTCGAGGCGTACGTCGCCCTGCGGCTGGCCGGGGACGCCCCGGACGCCCCGCACATGGCGCGGGCCTCGGCCTGGGTGCGCGAGCGGGGCGGTATCGCCTCCGCACGCGTCTTCACCCGCATCTGGCTCGCGCTGTTCGGCTGGTGGAAATGGGAGGACCTGCCCGAACTCCCTCCGGAACTCATCTGGTTCCCCACGTGGCTGCCGCTCAACATCTACGACTTCGGCTGCTGGGCCCGGCAGACCATCGTGCCGCTGACCATCGTCTCGGCCGAGCGGCCGGTCCGCCCCGCGCCCTTCCCGCTCGACGAGCTGCACACCGACCCGGCCAACCCCAACCCGCCCAAGCCTATGGCGTCGTGGGCCAGTTGGGACGGCGCCTTCGCACGGCTCGACCAGCTGGTGCACCGGCTGCGGGGGGCGGTGCCGCGCCGGTTGCGCCGGGCCGCGATGAACGCCGCCGCCCGCTGGATCGTCGAACGCCAGGAGAACGACGGCTGCTGGGGAGGCATCCAGCCGCCGGCCGTGTACTCGGTCATCGCGCTGCACCTGATGGGTTACGACCTGAAGCACCCCGTGATGCGGGCCGGCCTTGAGTCGCTGGACCGGTTCGCCATCTGGCGCGACGACGGGTCCCGGATGATCGAGGCGTGCCAGTCCCCGGTGTGGGACACCTGCCTCGCCGTCATCGCGCTGGCCGACGCCGGAGTCGCCGCCGATCACCCCCAGTTGCTCAAGGCGGCCGACTGGATGCTGGCCGAGGAGATCCGCCGTCCTGGTGACTGGGCCGTCAAGCGTCCCGAACTCCCGCCGGGCGGCTGGGCGTTCGAGTTCCACAACGACAACTACCCCGACATCGACGACACCGCCGAGGTCGCCCTCGCCCTGCGCCGGGTCAGCCATCCCCAACCCGACCGGGTGGACGGGGCGATCGCGCGGGCGGTGCGCTGGAACTTCGGCATGCAGTCGAAGAACGGCGCCTGGGGCGCCTTCGACGCCGACAACACCAGCCGGTTCCCCAACCGGCTGCCGTTCTGCGACTTCGGGGAGGTCATCGACCCGCCCTCCGCCGACGTCACCGCGCACGTCGTCGAGATGATGGCGGCCGAAGGTCTCGCCCACGACCCGCGCACCCGGCGCGGCATCACCTGGCTGCTCGCCGAACAGGAGGCGGACGGCTCCTGGTTCGGCCGCTGGGGCGTCAACTACGTCTACGGCACCGGCTCGGTGGTGCCCGCACTGACCGCCGCCGGGCTCTCACTCTCCCACCCGGCGATCCGCCGCGCGGTGCACTGGCTGCGGCAGGCGCAGAACGACGACGGCGGCTGGGGCGAGGACCTGCGCTCGTACAAGTACGCCAGGGAGTGGAGCGGCCGAGGTGCCTCCACCGCCTCCCAGACCGCCTGGGCGCTGATGGCGCTGCTCGCGGCGGGAGAGCGGGACTCCGAGGCCGTCGAGCGCGGAGTGCGGTGGCTGGCCGACACCCAGCGGGACGACGGCTCCTGGGACGAGCCGTACTTCACCGGGACCGGCTTCCCCTGGGACTTCTCCATCAACTACCACCTCTACCGGCAGGTGTTCCCGCTCACCGCGCTCGGCCGGTACCTGCACGGGGACCCCTTCGACAGGGCGCCCCTGGCCGCCCGCAGAGGCGTCCGCGCCGCGGCCGGAGGGAGCTGAATGAGATCCCGGCCCGCCCCGGCACCGCTGCTGGTCGTCTGCGCGCTCGGCATCGAGCACCTCGCCCTGCGCACCGGCGACCGGGGCGGAGCCGGGGAGCGGTTCGCCGTCCTGCGCACCGGCATGGGCCCCAGGGCGGCGGAACGGTCCGTCACCGAGCGGCTCGCCGGCCCGGGGGCCGTGGACACCGCCGTGCTGGCCACCGGCTTCTGCGCCGGGCTGGCACCGGGCATGCACCCCGGTGACCTGGTGGTCGCCGAGGAGACCCGCGACCCCCGGGGGACCGTCCCCTGCACGGGCACCGACCTGCTGGTGAAGGAACTCAGACGCGCCGTCCCCGGCCGCACCGTCCACACCGGCCCCCTGACCGGCTCCGACCACGTGGTCCGGGGTCCGGAACGGTCGGCTCTGCTCGCGACCGGCGCGATCGCGGTCGACATGGAATCGGCGGCCACCCTGCGCACCGCCGTCGGCACGGGCGCCCGCCCGGTTGCGGCCGTACGGGTGGTCGTGGACGCTCCTGAACATGAACTTGTCCGGATCGGAACGGTACGCGGTGGAATATCGGCCTTCCGCGTTCTCCGTTCCGTCCTTCCCGCGTTTTTCGAATGGCACCGTTCCTTGCCGCTCCCCCGGAGGTGAGCCAGATGGCCATGCCGTTGCGTCAGTCCATCAAGGTCGCTACATACCTGGCCGAACAGAAGCTCCGCAAGCGGGACAAGTTCCCGCTGATCGTCGAGCTGGAACCGCTGTTCGCCTGCAACCTCAAGTGCGAGGGCTGCGGGAAGATCCAGCACCCGGCCGGCGTGCTCAAGCAGCGCATGCCGGTCGCCCAGGCGGTGGGCGCGGTGCTGGAGTCCGGTGCGCCGATGGTGTCCATCGCGGGCGGTGAGCCGCTGATGCACCCGCAGATCGATGAGATCGTGCGCCAGCTCGTCGCCCGGCGCAAATACGTCTTCCTCTGCACGAACGCCATGCTGCTGCGCAAGAAGATGGACAAGTTCACCCCCTCCCCGTACTTCGCGTTCGCCGTGCACATCGACGGACTGCGCGAGCGGCACGACGAGTCCGTGGCCAAGGAGGGCGTGTTCGACGAGGCGGTGGCGGCGATCAAGGAGGCCAAGCAGCGCGGCTTCCGGGTCACCACCAACTCCACCTTCTTCAACACCGACACCCCGCAGACCATCGTCGAGGTGCTGAACTTCCTCAACGACGACCTGGAGGTGGACGAGATGATGATCTCGCCCGCCTACGCCTACGAGAAGGCTCCCGACCAGGAGCACTTCCTCGGCGTCGAGCAGACCCGCGAGCTGTTCAAGAAGGCGTTCTCCGGCGGCAACCGCAGGCGGTGGCGGCTCAACCACTCCCCGCTGTTCCTGGACTTCCTCGAGGGCAAGGTCGACTTCCCCTGCACCGCCTGGGCCATCCCGAACTACTCCCTGTTCGGCTGGCAGCGCCCCTGCTACCTGATGAGCGACGGCTACGTGCCGACCTACCGCGAGCTGGTCGAGGACACCGACTGGGACAAGTACGGCCGTGGCAAGGACCCGCGCTGCGCCAACTGCATGGCGCACTGCGGCTACGAGCCGACCGCCGTCCTCGCCACCATGGGCTCCCTGAAGGAGTCGCTGCGGGCCATGCGCGAGACCGTCTCGGGAAACCGGGAGTGAGGCCATGATCGCCGCCTTTCCGGGCGTCCCCGAGGTACCGGCCCGTCCTTGTCGCCACCCGCCGGGTGTCGCGGCGGATCCAGGTGGGGCCGGTGGCGGTCGGCGGAGACGCCCCCGTGTCGGTGCGGTCGATGACGACGACCCGTATCTCGGACGTCGGGTTCGGCTGGAAGTGAATGTCCGCGAGCACCGGGATCTGCGACTTCCGCGCGATCGTCGCCAACACAGTCCGCCGGCCCCGAGATCCCGGCCCTGGGGCCAGGTGGGCGGCACGGACGTGCTCCGCCGGGACGACGAGCCGGACGTCCTCCTCGTCGCCGTCGGCGTGATGGCGCCGGTCTGCCTCCAGGTCGCCTCGCTGCCCGGCGCGCGGGGCGTCGGCTGCACGGTGGTGGACCCGCGTTGGGTCAAGCCCGTCGACCCCGCCCTGCCCCGGCTCGCCGCCAGGCACCGGCTGGCGGCCGTGGTCGAGGACAACAGCCGGGCGGGAGGGGTGGGTTCGGCCGTGGCGCCGGCCCTCGGGGACGCCGACGTGGACGTGCCCGTACGGCGGTCCGGCATCTCGGACCAGTTCCTCGCGCACGCCGAACGGAGCGAGGTGCCGGCCGACATCGGCCTCACGCCGGTGGAGATCGCCGGGCGGATCGGCGCGAGCCTCGCCGTCAAGGACGTAACCGCACGGCAGAACCAGGAGAGCTGAATGAGCACGGAGTTCGACCTCGGAGCCCTCCTCGCCGCGCGCGGAGCCGAGCGCTACGACCTGCACGCGCGCCACCTCAACCCGCAACTCCCGCGCATGCTGCACACCATCGGCTTCGACAAGGTCTACGAGCGTGCCGAGGGCGCCCACTTCTGGGACGCCGAGGGCAACGACCACCTCGACATGCTCGCCGGATTCGGTGTCATGGGCCTCGGCCGGCACCACCCGGTCGTCCGCAAGGCCCTGCACGACGTGCTCGACCTGAACCTCGCCGACCTCACCCGCTTCGACTGCCAGCCGCTGCCCGGCCTGCTCGCCGAACGCCTGCTGGCCCACAGCCCGCACCTGGACCGGGTGTTCTTCGGCAACAGCGGTACCGAGGCCGTGGAGACCGCGCTGAAGTTCGCCCGCTTCGCCACCGGCCGCCCCCGCGTCCTCTACTGCGACCACGCCTTCCACGGTCTCACCACCGGCTCGCTGTCGGTCAACGGCGAGAGGGGCTTCCGCGACGGTTTCGCCCCGCTGCTCCCCGACACCGCCGTGCCCCTCGGTGATCTCGACGCCCTGGCAGGGGAGCTGGAGAAGGGCGACGTCGCCGCCCTCATCGTCGAGCCGATCCAGGGCAAGGGCGTGCACGAGAGCCCGCCCGGCTATCTCCGCGCCGCCCAGGAACTGCTGCACCGGCACAAGGCGCTGCTCATCGCCGACGAGGTGCAGACCGGACTCGGCCGCACCGGCGACTTCTACGCCTACCAGCACGAGGACGGCGTCGAGCCCGACCTGGTGTGCGTCGCCAAGGCGCTCTCCGGCGGCTACGTCCCGGTCAGCGCCACGCTGGGCAAGGACTGGATCTTCAAGAAGGTCTACTCGTCCATGGACCGGGTGCTGGTGCACTCCGCGAGCTTCGGCTCCAACGCCCAGGCCATGGCCGCCGGGCTCGCGGTGCTCTCCGTCATGGAGGACGAGCAGATCGTCGCCCGGGCGCGGACCACCGGCGAACTGCTGAAGTCCCGGCTCGCCGCGCTCATCGGGAAGTACGAGCTGCTGGCCGACGTGCGCGGGCGGGGCCTGATGATCGGCATCGAGTTCGGCCGTCCCGACTCGCTGAAACTGCGTGGCCGCTGGACCATGCTCCAGGCCGCCCGCAAGGGACTGTTCGCGCAGATGGTCGTCGTCCCGCTGCTCCAGCGGCACCGGATCCTCACCCAGGTGTCCGGCGACCACCTGGAGGTGATCAAGCTGATCCCGCCGCTGGTGATCGACGAGGCGGACGTGGCCCGGTTCGTGGACGCCTTCACCGCCGTCATGGACGACGCGCACAGCGGCGGCGGGCTGATGTGGGACTTCGGGCGGACCCTGATCAAACAGGCGGTCGCGGGACGCTGAGGCCCTTCGCCTGGCCTTCTGACGGGCTTTTTGCCTCTGAGGCAACAAAATTGCCTGGCGGGCAAAAGTCCGGCTCAATGGAGGTATGAACGCCTCCGAAGCGGCCTCACCGGCGGGCCAGGGCGACGAACTGCCCGTCGTGGCACCGCGACTGCGCGCCCTGCGCCGCCGGGCCGGCCTCACCCTGGAGGCCGCGGCCGGGGCCGCCGCGCTCTCCCCGGCGCACCTCTCCCGGCTGGAGACCGGGCACCGCCAGCCCTCGCTGCCGATGCTCCTCGCCCTCGCCCGCATCTACGGTACGACGGTCTCCGACCTGCTCGGTGAGACGGCCGCCGACCGGGACGCCGTCGTGCGCGCCGCCGACATGGAACCCACCCGCGCCGCCGGCTGGACCTACTTCCAGGCCGGAGCCCCCGGCCGCGGCATGCAGGCCCTGCGCGTCCGGGTCCCGTACCGCGCCGAGGGCGACATCGTGCGCGTCCACCCCGGCGAGGAGTGGCTCTACGTCCTCAGCGGCCGGCTGCGGCTGCGGCTCGGGGGCAGCGCGCATCTGCTGGCACCCGGTGACAGCGCCCACTTCGACTCGCTGACCCCGCACCGCCTCAACGCCGACGAACGCGACGGCGTCGAGCTGCTGTTCGTCCACACCCTGCTCCAGAGCCCCACGGCCACCCTGTGCCTGGGCCATCCGACCGGAGACCCGTCATGAGTGACATGGAAGACAAGCTGCCGCGCTCCCTGTGGGTCCGGCTCGTCGTGTACGTCGCCCTCGGCCACGTCCTGGCCGCCTTCCTCTTCCTGCTGTTCTCGCTGGGCGCCAAGAGCTGAGACACGCAGGTCAGCGGACGAGACGCTCGCGCAGCCGCTCCCTCGCGGAGCCCGAGAGCCTCAGCCCCCGCTCCAGATAAGCGTCCACGCCGCCCCAGGTGTCCTCGATGCTGTCGAACGCCGCCGCCAGGTACTCCGCGCGGGCGTCGAAGAGCGGGCTGAGCAGCTCCATCACCTCGGGCGTGTACGCGCTGGCCTGGTCGCCGCTGCGGCGGACCTTGTAGCGCCGGTGCTTGGCGTTGGACTCCAGGTAGTCGGCGGTGATCGCGTCCCGCTCCACGCCCACCGCGAGCAGCGTCACCGCCACCGAGATGCCCGCGCGGTCCTTCCCCGCCGCGCAGTGCATCAGCGCGGGCACACTGTCCTCGGCCAGCGCGTGCAGCACGCGGGAGTGCTCGGCGGTGCGCTCGGTGACGATCCGCCGGTACGAGGCGATCATGCGGCCCGCGCCCTTGCCGTCGGCCAGGATGTCCCGCAACTGGTCCAGGTCGCCGTCGCGGACCATCCGCCAGAACTCGGCGCCGTCGGCGGGGTCGCTCAGCGGCACGTTCACGTTCCGCACTCCGGGCAGGTCGACGTCGGGACCTTCGAGGCGCTGGTCGGCCGAGTTGCGGAAGTCGAAGACCGTGTGCAGGCCGAGCGAGGAAAGGTAGGCCGCGTCGTCCTCGGTCGCGTGCGCCAGATGGCCGCTGCGGAACAGCACCCCGTGCCGTACCCGGCGCCCGTCCACCGTGGGAAGGCCGCCCACGTCACGGAAGTTGCGGACTGCGGACAGCTCGGGCTCGGTCGACGGGACCTGCTGCGTCACGGGTGCTCCTTCAAGGCTCCGCCCCGCCGCGGCTCGTCGACGGGCGCACCGCCGACGATACGACATCGGAAATCCGCGCCCCGGGCCCCGTGGACGCCCTTCCAACAGGGCTGCCGACAGGGCTATTCCGCGATTGGCAAATTCTTTAGGAGTGGCTTATCTCACCGCCCGTCAACCCCTGCTTACGGTCGCGTAGGTCACATCCCGAGGTGAATCATGGTCCGACGTGGCAGACGATATGGAGAATGACGACAGGACAGTGATCGGGTCGTACGTGGCGGTGGGGGACAGCTTCACCGAGGGCGTCGGCGACCCCGGCCCCGACGGGGCGTTCGTCGGCTGGGCCGACCGGCTCGCGGTGCTCCTCGCCGACCGGCGGCCCGAGGGCGACTTCGGATACACCAACCTCGCCGTGCGGGGGAAGCTGCTCGACCAGATCGCGGAGGACCAGGTGCCCAGGGCGGCGGCGCTCGCCCCGGACCTCGTCTCCATCTGTGCCGGGGGCAACGACATCATCCGCCCCGGCACCGACCCGGACGAGACCGCCGAGCGATTCGAGCGCGCCGTGGCCCAGCTCGCGGCGGGCGCCGGCACGGTACTGGTGGCCACCGGCTTCGACACCCGCGGCGTCCCCCTGCTCAAGCACCTGCGCGGCAAGATCGCCACGTACAACGGTCATGTGAGGGCCATCGCCGACCGGTACGGCTGCCCCGTGCTCGACCTGTGGTCCCTGAAGTCCGTACAGGACCGCCGGGCGTGGGACGGCGACCGGCTGCACCTCTCGCCCGAGGGCCACACCCGCGTCGCGCTGCGCGCGGGCCAGGCCCTGGGCCTGGAGATCCCGGCCGACCCCGAGCAGGAGTGGCCGCTGCTGCCGCCGCGCGGCACGCTGGAGATCCGGCGCGACGACGTGCACTGGGCGCGTACGCATCTGGTGCCGTGGATCGGCCGCCGGCTGCGCGGCGAGTCCTCCGGGGACCACGTGGTGGCCAAGGGCGCGCTGTCGCCGAGCGACATCCGGATGCGGATCGCGTCGGTGGCATGAGGTCCGCCGCCGCCCCCGTACCGTGGGGGCGGCGGATCATCCGGAACACCGTTCGGGAACAGCGGGGCCCGCGCGGGCGTTGGGACATGTGGCCGGGCCCTCCGGCCCGCGGCGGCTCCGGGCCGCCGCACTCGCCGTCGACCGTGGAGCCCCCCCAGCGACTCCACCTGGAGGTACCGTGTCCGGTCTGCGTTCCCTGAGCTCCGGGCTCCTCGCGCTACAGCCCGAAGCCTTCGGCGCGGAACCGAGCGGTGAGCGCCTCGCCCGCATCCGGCGCTCCCCGCACTTCAAGGACGGCGTCTTCCAGAACCCCGGCGGCACGGCCCGTACCCGGCCCTCCGGCTCCACGCTGGACCTCGCCAAGGCGTTCTTCGACAAGGACACGCGTCCCCTCCGCGCACCGCAGGGCACCGTCCCGGTGCACCCGACCACGGTGGCCGACCTGGCCAAGCCGCCGGTGAGCGGCCTGCGGGTGACGTGGCTCGGCCATTCCAGCGTGCTGGTGGAGATCGACGGACGCCGGGTGCTGTTCGACCCGGTGTGGGGTGAGCGCTGCTCGCCGTTCCCCTTCGCCGGGCCCCGGCGGCTGCACCCCGTCCCGCTGCCCCTGGCGGCGCTCGGCCCGGTCGACGTGGTGGTCATCTCCCACGACCACTACGACCACCTGGACCTGCCCGCCATCAAGGCGCTGGCCGGCACCGGCACCCTGTTCGCCGTCCCGCTGGGCGTCGGCGCGCACCTCGAACACTGGGGGGTCTCCCCGGACCGGCTGCGCGAGCTGGACTGGCACGAGTCCACCGAGGTCGGCGGGGTGACACTGACCGCGACCCCGGCCCGCCACTTCTGCGGCCGCGGCCTGCGCAACACCCAGCACACCCTCTGGGCCTCCTGGGTCGTCGCCGGCGAGCGGCACCGGGTGTACCACAGCGGTGACACCGGCTACTTCGACGGCTTCAGGGACATCGGCGCGGCCCACGGCCCGTTGGACGTCACGATGATCCAGATCGGCGCCTACAGCCCCTACTGGCCCGACATCCACATGACCCCCGAGGAGGGCGTCCGCGCCCACCTCGACCTCCAGTCCGGCACCCCCCGCGGCGTCCTCCTCCCCATCCACTGGGGCACCTTCAACCTGGCGATGCACGCCTGGGCGGAACCGGGGGAGTGGACGAAGGAGGCGGGTGAGGCGGTGGGCCAGGTAGTGGCCTCTCCCCGCCCCGGCGAGCCCTTCGAGCCGGGCGGCCGGGTGCCGTCCGACGCGTGGTGGCGCTCCGTTTCCGGGCCGATCGCCCACACCTGGGAAGAGACCGCGGCGGTGACGTCCGCGGAACGTCCCAGCGAGGATCTCGACTACAGCGGCTCGTGACAGCCCACGAACGGGCCCCCGCCGATCGGTCGTCAGCAACCGTTCGGCGGGGGCCCTTCGGCGCTGCCCTCAGCTCAGCGGCACCGCCGACTCGATGGCCTTCGGCATCGTGTGGGTGATCTCGTCGCCGAGGCGTTCGAACTCGCTGCGGAGGAAGGGGTCGGCGAGGCGGGCCAGGCCGTGGAACCGGATGTCGGCGTCATAGGTGATCTCGGTGCCCTCGGGGGTGGGGCGGAGGGTGATGTCGTCGGTGGACGTCGCCGTCTTGTTGGTGCCGACGAAGGTGAGACGGTCGTCGGAGCGGTGGTCGAGGCGGTACTCGAGCTCGGTGCTACGACCCCGGAATTCGGAGACGTTGTGCCAGGTGGCGCCCTCGGCGGGGGTGCCGGTGCCGTTCGTACGGGCGCATTCCCGGGTGCCGGGGTCCCAGTCCACGGCGTTCGCGAAGTCGGCCAGGTAGGCGTTCACGGCGGGCAGCGGGCGGGGGACGGTGAAGGAACGTCGGACGTGGACCATGGTCGATCTCCAGGGGTCGGGCAGCGGGTCGCCGCTAGGGTCGGGTACCCCCCAATGGCCCGGACCCGACCTCCGGCAGTTCCTCACCCGAGACCAGCTCGCCCCGGACCTCGGTGGAGGCGTCCCCGGGGACCCGTACGGCCAGGGTGCGCCCGCTCCGGGTGGCGCTCACGTCGCCCGTGAGAGTGAGCGAGGTGACGGCGCGGCTGCCCGCCGCCAGGACGTACCAGTGCCCGTGCGGCGACCTCCAGAGCGTGCGCGCCACCACATGCCGGCCGAACCTGCTGCACGCGGCCGTCGAGGGCACCCGCGTCACCACCCGCGCGCCCTCTCCCGGCCCGCGCAGCGAGACGGTGACGTTCCCCGGACCCCGCCAGGTGTCCGCCCGCGCGCACGTCCACACGGCGTGGCCCCCGCCGTCCGGGAGTTGCTGCCCGGCGAAGTCCCAGGCGTTCACCGCCCGCACCGCCGCGCCACCCGCCGAGTCCAGGTCACAGCCCGTCCGGCTCCAGGCCACAAGCGCGGCCGGCCCGGTCGCCTCACGCGGCTCCCGGGCCGGCGGTGAGCCGTGGCCCGGCAGCGGGGTGTACGTCAGATGCGCGGGCGTGAGTCCGCCCAGGTCGGCCAGCAGGAAGGCGTGGTGCTCGGCGATCGCGGGGGACGACCGCAACTGGAGCGCCGGGCGGCGTCCGCAGCCGCCGCCCGTCCACCGTGGCACCGGCGAGGTGACCCCGTCCCGCGCCACCGGGAGCGGTCGCGCGGGTGCGTCCGGCCGGGTCAGGTCGCGTACCGAGGACTGTGCCACCCACGGCGCCAGCAGGTACCGCACCGAGCCGGCCCGCTCCTCCAGCACCACGGCCGCGGCCGTCGTCACGTCGGCGTCGTCCACGCGGGCCAGGGTCAGCCGCTCACCCGTGCCCGACTCGCCGTACCGCACCAGGCGTTGGCCGTCGTGGAACACCACGACCGCGTGCCCGCCCACCGATCCGGCGTACAGCAGCCGTGGCGCGCGCGGCGGGGGATCGTCCGGGGTGCCGGGCGCGCGGTCCACCCGCGTGCCGGACGGCGGGTCGGACCAGACGGCGAGCGCCCGGTCCAGCAGCGCGCGGTCGCGCACCCGGTCCCCGCGCGCGGACCAGGCGGTGAAGTCCACCCGCGAGGTGTCCGCCCACTCCCCGGGCCCGACCCGCACCAGATCGGCGGCCCGGGGCCCCCGCGCGGAGGACCCCGGTGTGTCCGGAGCCGAGTGCGTCACGGCTGCCAGTCCGCCCACCGCGACGGCGCCGGAGCACACGGCGAGCGCGGCCAGGCGCACCCGGCGACGGCGGCGGACCAGGTCGGTGGGGCGGGCGCGGAGCGTGCACGCGTCGAACTCGTCCGAGGTCGGCACCGCCGCGGCGGCCGTGCCCAGCGAGGTGTCGAGCCGGGCCGCCTCACGTACCGCCACCCGGGCATCCGCCACCCCGGCCGCCTCCAGCACCCCGCGCGCGTGGTCGGCGGTGAGGCCCTCCACACGGAGCAGGACGAAGGCGGCGCGGGCCGGGGCGGAGAGGTCGGCGAGGGCCTGGCCGAGCGCCATCTCCTCGGCCCCGCCCGAGCGCGGCGCCAGCCGCAGCCCGAGCACGACCGGCAGCCGCGGCAGCAGCAGCCGGGGCGGACGGGCCCCCTCCGGCCACAGCCGGGGCCGCCGGCACTGGGCGAGCGCCCCGCGCACCACCGCCACCCGGAGCGACCGGTCCTGGTGGGCCCCCGGTGAGCGGGGTGCCGGAACGGCGGGCCCGGCGACGGGCAGGCTGCGCTGCACCAGCGAGTGCGCGGCGAGCACCCGGCGGTGCCGGCCGAGGGAGGCCGGCAGAACGAGGTAGGCCAGGCGGACCAGCTCGTCGTACCGCGCGGTGAGTCTGCGCTCGGCGTGGAAGAGCCGGCTGCGCGGACCGTGCGGGGAGCGACTGAGCGAGGACAGGACCATCGGGCGACTGCCTTCCGTGACCGGGGGCGTTCGGAGCTGGTGTTACGGCAAACGAGTGACCCCCCGCTCGGGTCACCGAGCGGGCCGGCGGCCTGTCCGGGCAGACGTCTCTTTCCGTGCTTGCCTGCTCACCCTCGGGGCCGCTTCGTGGGCACCTACTGGTGGTGAGTCCCCGCTGAGGCGGAAAGAGTCCCCATGGTTCCCCTGCCGCTGACGCGTCGCCCGGTCATACCCGTGCCGACGCCCGGCCGCGTGTTGCCGCCGACCTCGAAGTGCCGCCCGCCCAGCAGGGCCGGAACGAGTGGTCCGGCACCCCCGGCAGCCGGACGAGGTGCCCCGCGGGCCGACCGGAGCACCGCGCACCACGCCGACCGCGACCACGACGACCGGCACCGGGTGACGCACAGGATCATCCTGCGCGGCGACATCCCGGTGGCGCCGCGGGCGCAGGTACGGAAACGGGCTGCCCGGTCATCGTCCGGACAGCCCGCTCGTCCGTCAGCCTCCGACGCGGGCACGGTCGACCGGACCCGCCACCTGCGGCTCCGGCACATGTGGCCCGCACACATGTGGCTCGGGTTCGGTGTCCAGCGCCCGCAGCACCGCCCTGGCCACCGTGTCGTTCTGCCGGAAGGCGGGCGCGTCGGTGCGGGGCCGAGCGAAGGCGGCGACGGCCCTGCTGTCGGTCGGGGCGCCCAGGGCGATCCGGCGGGGGTGCGGCCGCCCCAGGCCGGGGTCGATCAGATGGCCGTCGGCGAGGGAGACGGTGATCCGGCCGGACCGGTGCCGGTGCGTGGCGTCCGCCACCTCCTCCTCCGCCAGCGCGCCGGTGCGGTGCAGGTGCCGCAGCAGCGGGTCCTCGGTGCGTTCCAGGTTCGGACCCGGCAGATACGCCTCGATCAGGGCGGTCGCGTGCACGGTGTGACCCGGCACGGTGGGACTCGTCGCCGTGAAGGTGCCGGTGGCCTCGTCCGTGCCGACCCTGATGTCCGCGCCGAGGAAGCGCACCACACCGGCGCGGGACAGCGCGTCCAGCTCCCGCAGCCGGAAGCCGGGCGGACCGGAGGCGAGGAAGCTGAAGAACCCCTGCCACCAGCCGTCCAGCCCGTCCGCCAGGGAGCGTGCCGTCAGCCGTCCGGAGGCGACCAGGCCGGGCAGCTGGCCGTATATCGAGAGCAGCGCGAGGAACGCGCCGAGGTCGGCGCTGTGCTCCGGGTCCTCGCGGCGGGCCACGTCCCGGCGGACGTAGGCGCGCAGATGCTCCTGGAAGGCGTCCGGGGTGTCGAAGACGAGGCCGTCCAGCGGGCGGTCCAGCGCCTCGAAGTCCAGCCGGTCCGCCGGGTCGGGTACGGCGGTGGCGACCAGCCGGGCCAACTCGGCCGAGTACCAGCCGGATCGGTCGTAGGCGGCCAGGAACCTGGGCCAGGGCATCGCCGTGCGTCCGGGGTGGGCGTGGAACAGTTCGTGGTAGTGGCCGAACCCGATCTCCTTGGCCATCAGCGGCCACACGTCGCGTCGCAGGTCCAGCGCACCGCTCCCGGCGGCCAGCACGTCGACCGCCTCCGGGCCGAAGTAGCGGGGGAGCGGCGGCCGGGGTCCCTGGAGCCGGTAGCCGGTCTTGGCGTGGTACGGCACACCGCGCCGCGATCCGACGTGCAGCACGGGTTCGCGGCCCGAGGGCAGATAGGTCAGCGTGCCGTCCGGCCCGGCCCGGTAGGAGCCGCCCCGGCCCTCGGTGAGCAGCACCGTCAGGTCGACGAACGCCAGCCCGAAGCCGCGCAGTACGACGTCCTCACCGGGCCGCAGTCCCGCGAGGCCCGCGTCGGCGGAGAAGGCGGGCGGCAGATGGAAGAGCCCGTGCCGGCGGGCGAAGTCTGCGTGAACGCGATGTGCCGGAGCGGGAGTCGACCCCAGGTGGCCTTGGGTGAGGATCACCAGGTCGGCGCGGAGCGGCTCGCTCCGGCCGGCCAGACCGACCTCCTGGGGACCGTCCGCCGGACCGGTGACCGAGGTCGCGGTGGTGCGGTGCCACTCGACGGTCACCGAGGGCGGCAGATCGGCCAGCACCCGGCGGAACACCCAGTCCAGATAGGCACTTTGGGTGCGCCGGGTCGGAAAGCCGGCCGGGTCCAGGGTGCGGAGTTCGGCGAGCACCTCCGGGTCGGCCGGCTCCGCGTACGGGGCGAAGCGCGGGGTGTCCGGCGCGGAGAACTGAGCCGCCCACTCGGCCAGCGACGGGCCGGGGCGCACCGGGCCGTCCACGGTGGAGGTCTCGTCGGTGAACATGGTGACGTCCTCGGCCATGGAGTTCATCCGCAGCAGCGGTGACTGATCGTGCCGCCAGACCCGGCCCGGTCCGGGCGGATGCGGATCCACCAGATGGATGCGCAACTCGTTTGCCCCAGACCAGAGTTCGGGTGCATTGGCGCCGACGCGCTCCAGCAGCCCGGTGGCGCGCGGTCCCGCGCCGACGATCACCAGGGTGCGCGTGGTCACCGGTCACCGCCCAGGGAGACGCTGCGGGTCCGGGCGCGCAGCGCGGTCAGCCGGGGGCCGAGCCGGGCGAGCGGACCCGGCGCCTGGGCGCGGGCGGCGCCCCGGCCGTAGTACCGCTCTACGTGGTACTGACCCACGCCGAGCACCGACGTCACCGCGATGTACCAGAGGGTGGCGACCAGCAGCAGCGGGATGACCTGGTAGGTCCGGTTGTAGACCAACTGGACGGAGAACAGCAGGTCGTGCACGGCCAGTACGCTGACGATGCTGGTGCCCTTCAGGGTGCCGATCAGCATGTTCCCCGCCGTCGGCACGATGGAGCGCATCGCCTGGGGAACGACGATCCGGCGCAGGGTGCGCCATCTGCCCAGGCCCAGCGCCTGCGCCGCCTCGGTCTGTCCGGAGTCCACGGAGAGGATGCCGCCCCGGATCACCTCGGCCGCGTACGCCGTCTCGTGCAGGGTGAGACCGATCAGCGCGGTCAGGGTCGGCCCGAGCAGGTTCACCGTCCTGACCGTGACGAGCTCGGGGCCGAAGGGGACGCCCAGGCCGAGCGTCGGGTACAGCGCGCCGATGTTGAACCAGAAGAGCAACTGCACCAGCAGCGGGGTCGAGCGGAAGATCCATACATAACCCCAGCTCAGGGTGCGCAGCACGGGGTTGGTGGAGAGGCGGAGCACTGCGATGCCGGTGCCGAGCAGGAACGCCAGCACCATCACGGCGGCCGTCAGCCACAGGGTGAGCAGCAGCCCGTCGAGCACGGCCGCGGTGGTGAAGTACTGCCCCACCACGTGCCACTGGAAGGCGTCGTTGCGCACCACGGAGTTGAGGACCATGGCCAGGGCCAGCAGCGCGACGGCCGCGGCCGCCCAGCGGCCGGGACGGCGGCGCGGCACGATCCGGGGCAGTTCGGCGCCGTCGCAGGGCGGTGCGGCCGCCGGGAGCTTCGGCAGGGAGGGGGAGGTGACATCGGAAGGCGTGGCCATCGGTAGACGCTCCGGTAGGGAGGTGCGGACGTGGGCGACCGTCCGGTGGCACACGTACTCGCGTACGGTGCGGCCGGTGGCCTGCGTCGTCACGTGCCGCGTCCCTCAACGCGACCGGAGGTGCCCGCCGCGTGGCAGACCCGTCCGCCGTCGATCGTATGGGTGTACGGCACACGTCTGTCAACCACACCTCCGGTAACCGCCCCCGGCGCCGCCTCGGTTGTGGTCCGGCATGCGGTCATGGGTTGACGAACAGCGAGACGCACTGCTCAATTGACCGCATGGATGCCCAGCAGCGCTTGGTCACGCGCGATCACATCGACTTCGGTCGAGTGTGGTCGTCCTCGTGTTGCGCCTGACTCGGCAGCGGGCCGTCTGACCGGCCCTTTCCCTCCGCCGGCGCAACCCCGGCGCGGGCCGATGCCCACCCTTCCGCGCGCTGCCGCCGCACCGTTTCACCCGACGCCTGCCGTCGTCACGCCGCATTTCTGACGTCAATTCTGACGATTCATCAACTTGTCTGCCGCGTAGAGCAGTTCAGCCATGCCTGCCTGCGCTCTCTCGCCGGAAAGGCTCACTCATGCCAGTGGAGTTCCTCGGCATAGCCGCGACCAACGACGGCTCCGAAACCACCCCGCGCTCGGGCGCGGCCTTCGACAAGGACTACACCCTCCGCCTGGCCCGGGCCCACGAGGACCACGGCTGGGACCGGGTGCTGTTCGCCTACGGTTCCGGCTCCCCGGACCCGGCGCCCGCCGCCGCGTACATCGCCGCCCGCACCGACCGGCTGCAGCTCCTGCTCGCCCACCGGCCCAACGTCTCGTACCCCACCTTCGCCGCCAGGACCTTCGCCACGCTGGACCAGATCAGCGACGGCCGGCTCACCGTCCACTTCATCACCGGCGGCAACGACCATGAGCAGCGCCGGGAGGGCGACACGCTCACCAAGGACGAGCGGTACGCCCGCACCCGCGAGTACATCGGGATCGTCAAGAAGATCTGGACCACCCGCGAGGCGTTCGACCACGAGGGCGAGCACTACCGGTTCCACGACTTCGTCAGCGACGTCTTCCCCGTCCAGCAGCCGCGCCCCGGCGTCTCGTTCGGCGGCTCGTCGCCCGCCGCCTACGCCGCCGGAGGCGCGGAGGCCGACATCTACTGCCTGTGGGGCGAACCCCTGGCCGAGACCGCCGCGCAGATCGAGAAGGTCAAGGCCGCCGCCCGCGAGGCCGGCCGCACCGACGTGCCCCGCATCCAGGTCGCCTTCCGCCCGATCATCGCCCCCACCGAGGAGCTGGCCTGGGAGAAGGCCCACCGTACGGTCGGCGCGATCAAGCAGCGCCGCGAGGGCGGTCTCGTGCGCCACCACCGCGGCGGCGCCCCCGAGAACGCCGGCTCGCAGCGCCTGATCGCCATCGCCGAGGCGGGTGAGCGCTACGACCGCGCCCTGTGGACCCCGACCGCCGCCGCGACCGGCGGCGCGGGCAACTCCAACGCCCTGGTCGGTACCCCGGAGACGGTCGCCCAAGCGCTGCTCGACTACTACGACCTCGGCGTCGACATCCTCTCCGCGCGCGGCTACGACCTCCTCGGCGACGCCATCGACTTCGGCCGTCACGTCATCCCCCTCGTCCGCGAGGAGGTCGCCAAGCGGGACGCCGCCCGCGCGGCCGGCACCGGCCCGCTCACGGCGGTGGGCGAGTGAGCCCGCCCGCCCTCTTTGCCCGGTCGGTCGTCCACGTGGCCGTCTCCGATCCGCGGGTACGCCCCCTGCTGCGCGAACTCGGCGAGGAGTACTCCGCCCGCTACGGCAGGGACGCCCACGCCGAACTCGCCCGCTACCCCGACGAGGAGTTCACCGCGCCACACGGCGGTGTCCTGCTGCTGATCCTGGAGGGCGGCGCACCCGTCGCGGGCGGCGCCTTCCGCCGGTACGACGCGGACACCGCCGAGCTGAAGCGGATCTGGACCCACTCCCGCCACCGCCGCCGGGGCCTGGCCCGCGAGGTCGTCGCCGAGCTGGAACGCGAGGCGCGCGCCCGCGGCTACCGGAGGATCCACCTGACCACCGGACCTCGCCAGCCCGAGGCCCGCGCGCTGTACCTGAACACCGGCTACCGACCGCTCTTCGACACCGAGGCCGACCCGGAGTCCATCGGCCCGTTGCCCTTCGAGAAACACCTCGAAAGGCCCGCCGGGACCGGACACCCCGAGTTCGGACACCCCGAGGAAGACCACCGCACCGGAAAGGCCACCGCCCAATGAAGCTCCCCGGCATCCCAGGCCGCACGCGCCCGCTCGTGGCCGCCGCCACGCTCCTGCCCCTGCTGGCCCTGACCGGATGCGGCTCCGGTGACCCCGCCGACACGACCACCGCGGGCGGCTCGCCCGCCCCGACCGCCGACCCCGTGGCCGCCGTCCGCAAGGTCGGCTCCGCCGCCGCCCTGCTGCCCGCCGACGTACGCGCCGCGGGCACCCTGCGCATCGGCAGCTCGGTCGGCGCGCCGCCCTCCGCGTACTACCCGAACGGCTCCCGCACGCCCCAGGGCCAGGACATCGACATCGCCTCGGCGGTCGCCAAGGTGCTCGGGATCAGGCTGGAGCGGCAGGACGCCTCCTTCGAGACCATCCTGCCCGCCCTCGGCAGCGGCAAGTACGACGTGGGCACCGGCAACTTCGGCGTCACCACCGAGCGGCTGAAGACCATCGACTTCGTCACCTACATCGACGACGGCCAGGGCTTCGCCGTGAAGCAGGGCGACACCTCCTTCGGCAGGAAGATCACCGAGCTGACCCAGCTCTGCGGCCGCACCGTCGGCATCAACGCCGGCACCACCTTCGAGGCCACGCTCGCCGCGCGGAAGGGGGTGTGCGCCAGGGCCGGCAGGAAGCCGTACGAGGTGAAGGTGTACTCGGAGAACGGGGCGACCGTCACCGCGCTCCAGCAGGGCCGGATCGACGTGATCATGTCGACCATCAACGGACTGCGCCACCAGGCCGCCCAGCCTGCCGCCCACACCACGTTCCTCGGCGAGTACCACCGCCTCGACGTCGGCTTCGCCTTCAAGAAGGGCTCGAAGCTGACCAGGGCGTTCCAGGCGGCCGTCAACGAGCTGATCAAGGACGGCACGTACGACCGCATCCTCAAGAAGTGGGGCACCACCGGCTCCGCCATCGACAGCTCGCGGATCAGCCCGCCCGAGCACGCCTGAGAAGCGACGGAACCCACCATGACCACCGCCGCCCCCGACACCGCCCCGGCGGCGCCCCGCGTGCCGCCCCCCGCCGACCCGGCCGCCTTCGAGGTCGTCCCCGCCCGGCACCCCGCCCGCTGGGCCGGCGCCGCCGCCGTCCTCGTGCTGGTCGCCCAGTTCACGCACGGGCTCGCCACCAACCCGGTATGGGAGTGGCGCGTCTTCGGCGAGTACGTACTGTCCGAGACGATCGTCCAGGCCGTCTGGGTCACCCTCCAACTCACCGCCTACGCGACCGTGCTGGGCTTCCTCCTCGGCACCGTGCTCGCCTTCATGCGGCTCTCGCGCAGCCCCGTGCTGCAGACCGTCGCCTGGACCTACACCTGGGTCTTCCGGTCCATCCCGATGATCGTGCAGCTCGTGTTCTGGTTCAATCTGAGCGCCCTGTACGAACGCCTCGGCGTCGGCATCCCGTTCGGGCCCGTCCTGTGGTCCGTCGACAGCGACAGTCTGATCGGCACCATCGGCGCCGCCGTCATCGGCCTCACCCTCCACCAGGCCGCCTACGCCGCCGAGATCGTCCGGGGCGGAGTCCTCTCCGTCGACTCCGGACAGCGTGAGGCCGCCGCCGCGCTCGGCATACCCCGGCTGCGGCAGATCCGCCGGATCGTCCTGCCCCAGGCCATGCGCGCCATCCTGCCCACCGCCGGCAACGAGATCATCGGCCTGCTCAAGGGCACCTCGGTGGTCTACGTGATGGCGATCGGCGAGCTGTTCTACCAGGTCCAGGTCGTCTACGGCCGCAACGGCCGGGTCATCCCGCTGCTGCTCGTCGCCACCGCCTGGTACGTCCTGCTGACCTCGCTGCTGTCGGTCGCCCAGTACTACGTGGAGCGCCGTTACGCCCGTGGCGCCGACCGCACCCCACCGCCCACCCCGTTCCAGCGGATCCGCCGCTTCCTGCGCGACCTGCGCGCGGCCGCCGCCCGGCGCGAAGCACCGGTCACCGCACTTCACCCCGGAGAGAGCTCATGAACGACGTCATGGTGGACGTACGGAGCGTCCGCAAGAGCTTCGGCCCGCTTCAAGTCCTGCGGGGCGTCGACCTGACCGTACGGGCGGGCGAGGTCACCGTGATCCTCGGCCCCTCCGGCTCCGGCAAATCCACCCTGCTGCGGACCATCAACCATCTGGAGAAGGTCGACAGCGGCTGGATCAGCATCGACGGCGAACTCGTCGGCTACCGCCGTGCCGGGAACAAGCTGCACGAACTGAAGGAACGGGACGTCCTCAGGCAGCGCACCCACATCGGGTTCGTGTTCCAGAACTTCAACCTGTTCCCGCACCTCACCGTGCTGGACAACCTCCTCGAAGCCCCCGTCTCCGCGCTGCGCCGCCCCAGGAAGGAGGCCGAGGCGACCGCGCGCCGACTGCTGGACCGGGTCGGCCTCGCCGACAAGGCCGACGCCTACCCGCGCCAGCTCTCCGGCGGTCAGCAGCAGCGCGTCGCCATCGCCCGCGCGCTCGCCCTGGAGCCCAAGGTGCTCCTCTTCGACGAGCCCACCTCGGCGCTCGACCCCGAACTGGTCGGCGAGGTCCTGGACGTCATCAAGGACCTGGCCCACACCGGCACCACCATGATCGTCGTCACCCACGAGATCGGCTTCGCCCGCGAGGTCGCCGACACCGTGGTCTTCATGGACGACGGCACCGTGGTCGAACAGGGGCCGCCCGCGGCCGTGCTGGACGACCCGCAGCACGAACGCACCCGCGCCTTCCTCGCCAAGGTCCTCTGAGCTCACCAACTCGCTTTTCTCTAAGGAGATTCACGCGTGCCCACCACTGCCCGCCGTATCGCCGTCCCCGCACTCGGCCTCGCCTCCGCCCTCGTCCTGGCCGCCTGCGCCAACCCCACCGACGGCGGCACTGCCGAGGTCGCGGCCGGCAAGGGCACCACCACGAAGATCAACCTCAGCCCCGACCAGCACCGGATCACCACCCCCGAGGTCGCCTCCATCGCCGCCGAGGTACCGGAGAAGATCCGGAAGAGAGGCACCCTGGAGATCGTCGACTCCTCCAACTCGGCCGCGCCACTGGGCTTCCACGCCACTGACAACGAGACCGTCATCGGCGTCGAACCCGACATCGCCTACCTGGTCGCCGGGGTGCTCGGGCTCAAGCCGCACCTCAACAACGTCTCCTGGGAGAACATCTTCGTCGGCCTCGACAGCGCCAAGTACGACGTGGGCTTCAGCAACATCACGGTCACCGAGGAACGCAAGGAGAAGTACGACTTCGCCACCTACCGCGAGGACAACCTCGGCTTCGCCACGAAGAAGGGCAGCGGACTGAAGGCCACCGGCCCCGCCGACCTCGCCGGCCGGAACGTCGCCGTCTCCAGCGGCACCAACCAGGAGAAGCTCCTGGTCGAGTGGAGCGAGGAGAACGAGAAGGCGGGCCGCGAGCCCATCCACATCAAGTACTACCAGGACGAGAGCGACACCTACCTCGCCCTCCGCTCCGGCCGCATCGACGTCTACGTCGGCCCCAACCCCACCGCCGCCTACCACGCGGCGACCACCGGCCAGACCGAGGTCGTCGGCACCTACTCCGGCGCCGGCGCCACCCTCCAGGGCCTCATCGCGGCCACCACGAAGAAGGACAGCGGTCTCGCCAAGCCGCTCGCCGACGCCCTCGACCACGTCATCGACAACGGCACGTACGCGGAGGTGCTCAAGCGCTGGGGACTGTCCGACGAGGCCGTGACCAAGTCCGAGATCAACCCGCCCGGCCTGCCCAAGGCCGGGAAGTAGGCGAGGACAGCATGACCCGCGAACTCCATCTCTCCGTCGGCCTCGGCAGCGCCGGGCCCCGCTCCGCCGCCCACTGGACCGGCCTGGTCCAGCTCGCCGAACTCGGCGCCCTCGACTTCGTCACCCTCGACGACTCCCTGGACCCCGCCGACGGCGACGGCCGGCTCGACGCCGTGGCCGTACTGGCCCACGCCGCCGCCCGCACCAGCCGCGTCGGCCTGATCCCCACCGTCACCACCACCCACACCGAGCCCTTCCACACCTCCAGCGCCCTCGCCACCCTGGACTTCGTCAGCGAGGGCCGGGCGGGGTGGCTCGTCGATGTCTCCACCACCGAGGACGCGGCCCGCGCCGTCGGACGCCGCGCCCCCGCACCCGACGCCGAGCTGTGGGCGGAGGCGGCCGACGCCGCCGAGGTCGCCGCCCGGCTCTGGGACAGCTGGGAGGACGACGCGGAGATACGGGACACCGGCACCGGCCGCTTCATCGACCGCGACAAGCTGCACTACGCCGACTTCGAGGGACCGCACTTCTCGGTCCGGGGACCCGCCATCGTGCCCCGGCCACCGCAGGGCCGGCCACCGATCGCGATCGCGCTCGACGCCCGGGGCCGCGACCCGCGGTGGGAGCCGGCCGTCCAGCACGCCGAGATCGTCCTGCTGGACGCGGACAGCCCGGCCGCTGCCCGAGAGGCCCGCGCCGAGCTGCTGAGCCGAGCCGGCCGGGACGACCTGCGGGTGCTGATACGGATCGCCGAAAGCCCCGGCAGGCTCACGGAGTTGCTCGCCGACTGGCATGCCGAGGCCGGTACGGACGGCTTCCACCTCGCCCTCACCGACCCCACGGAGGAACTGCCTGCCGTGATCCACGACGTCGTACCCGCGCTGCGCGCCCGCGGCCTGTTCCGCGCCACCCACACCGGTCGCACCCTGCGCGACCACCTCGGCCTGACCCGCCCCGCAAGCCGCTACACCATACGGACGGAGGCCGCGCTGTGAGCGTCTCGAGTCCAGCCCAGCGCAAGCAGATACACCTGGCCGCGCACTTCCCCGGCGTCAACAGCACCACCGTCTGGCGTGACCCCGACTCGGGCAGCCAGATCGACTTCACCTCCTTCCGGCACCTGGCCCGCACCGCCGAGCGCGGCCGGTTCGACTTCTTCTTCCTCGCCGAGGGGCTGCGGCTGCGCGAACGCAAGGGCCGCATCCACGACCTGGACGTGGTGGGCCGCCCCGAGTCGCTGACCGTGCTGAACGCGCTCGCCGCGGTCACCGAGCACCTGGGACTGGCCGCCACCGTCAACGCCACCTTCAACGAGCCCTACGAACTCGCCCGCAGGTTCGCCTCGCTGGACCACCTCTCCGGGGGCCGTGCCGCGTGGAACATCGTGACCTCCTCCGACGCCTTCACGGGTGAGAACTTCCGGCGCGGCGGCTACCTCGACCGCGCCGACCGCTACACACGCGCCGCCGAGTTCGTCGAGGCGGCCCGCGCCCTCTGGGGCTCCTGGCCCACCGGCGGCACCCCGCGCACCGTCCGGCACAGCGGACCCCAGTTCGACATCACCGCCCGCGCCACACTGCCCCACTCGCCCCAGGTGCACCCCGTCCTCATCCAGGCCGGGGACTCCGACGAGGGCCGGGAGTTCGCCGCGCGCACCGCCGACATCGTCTTCAGCAGGCACGGCACCCTGGAGGCGGGCCGCGCCTTCCACGCCGATGTCAAGGGCCGCCTGGCCCGGTACAGGCGCACCCCGGACCAGCTCAGGATCCTGCCCGCCGCGACCGTCGTCCTCGGTGACAGCGAGGCCGACGCGCAGGAACGCGCCGCGCACATCCGGCAGCAGCAGGTCAGCCCGCAGACCGCCATCGCCACGCTGGAGAACGTCTGGGGGCGCGACCTCACCGGCTACGACCCGGACGGACCGCTCCCGGATGTCGAACCGGTGCCGGACGGCGAACTCGCCCAGGGCTGGGCCCACATGGCCGACCGCTTCGGCGTCGCGGCCCGCTGGCGGGCCCTCGCCGACGAGAAGCACCTCTCCATCCGCGAACTGGCCGTCGAACTCACCGCCCGCCAGTCCTTCATCGGCACCCCCGGCTCGGTCGCCGCCGCCATGGACGAACACGTCCAGACCGACGCGGCCGACGGCTTCATCCTCGTCCCCCACCTCACTCCCGGCGGCCTCGACGAGTTCGTCGACCGCGTCGTCCCGCTGCTCCAGGAACGCGGTGTCCTGCGCACCGAGTACCGGGGGCGCACCCTGCGCGACCATCTCGGCCTCAGCCGTCCGGCACCGCGTGAGGACGGCTCCACATGAGGTTCCAGGTCCTCACCATCGGCGGTCACGCCCCCCACCCCCTGACCGGCGAACAGGTACCGGCCGCGGACCGGTTGACCGAAATCGTCGACACCGGGGTCGCGGCCGAGGAACTGGGCTTCGACGCGTACGCGATCGGGGAGCGCCACGCCGGACCCTTCCTCTCCTCCAGCCCCACCGTGCTGCTCGGCGCGCTCACTGCCCGCACCTCCCGCATCCGGCTGCTCACCGGCGTCACCGTCCTCGCCATCCTCGACCCCGTACGGATCGCAGAGGACTACGCCACCCTCCACCAGCTCTCCCGCGGCCGCCTCGAACTCGTCATCGGCAAGGGCGCCGAGGCCGGCCACTTCGGCCTCTTCGGCCTGGACGAGGGCCTCCAGTGGGACTACCAGGAAGAGAAGTACGAGCTGCTGCGCAGGCTCTGGCACGAGCAGGACGTCACCTGGCAAGGCAGGTTCCGCCCGCCGCTGACCGGCGTCACCACCCTGCCGCGCCCCTATGAGGGCCGCCCGCCCCGTGTCTGGCACGGTTCCGCCACCAGCCTCAACTCCCCGGAACTGGCCGCCCGCCACGGCGACCCGCTGTTCAGTGCCAACGCCGTCCAGCCCCGCGAGGCGTACACCCGGCTCGTCGACCACTACCGGGAACGGTTCGCCGCCCACGGCCACGACCCGGCCGGCGCCTACGTCGGCGCGGGCTCCGGCGGCCTGTTCATCGCCCGCACCAGCCAGCAGGCCGTCGCCGAGTTCAAGGACTTCTACGAGGCCCGCGTCCGCCAGTCGTACAAGCCGCACCTGGCCGGAAAGCCCGGCTACAACACGCCGTTCCGCACCGTGGAGGAGGCCGTCGCGGACGGGCCCCACCTCATCGGCAGCCCTCAGCAGGTCATCGACAAGATCCTCCGCTTCCACGCGGCCTACCGGCACGACCTGCAGTCCGTCACCGTCGACGGCTCCGGCCTGTCCCTGCCCCGGCAGATCGACCAGCTCCGCTGGTTCGCCGAGGAGATCGCACCCGTTGTGCGGAAGGAAGCGCCCACCACCCTGTGGCAGCAGGCGTAGCCCCCGCCCACCGAACCCCGCCCGAAAGGTCCCCCATGGCAACCGTCCTGTCCGTCTCCGGCAGCCCCTCCGCCACCTCCCGCACCGGCCGTCTGCTGCGCCACCTGGACGAGCGGCTGAGCCGCCAGGGGCACCAGGTGGTCCCGCTGGACGTGCGCGGGCTGCCCGCCGAGGCACTCCTCGGCGCCGATCCCGGGCACCCGGCCATCGCGGCCGCCGTCGAACTGGTCGACCGGGCCGACGGCGTCGTGATCGGCACCCCCGTCTACAAGGCCGCGTACTCCGGACTGCTCAAGTCCTTCCTCGACCTGCTTCCGCAGTACGCGCTCACCGGGAAGACGGTGCTGCCGCTGGCCACCGGCGGCACCACGGCCCATGTCCTCGCCATTGACTACGCCCTGCGGCCGGTGCTCAGCTCCATGGGCGCGGCTCATATAGTCCAGGGCTGGTTCACTCTCGACAAGGACATAGTGGTGCGCGAGGACGGCACCCTGGCCGTCGCCCCCGGCACCGGCGAGGCACTGGCCCAGATCACCGACCAGTTCTCCGTCGCGCTGGGCGGCCGCACCCTGCTTGCCGCGACCGGGTGACGGGTCCGCGCCCGCTCCGCTCCCGCCCGCCGGCTCGCCGGCCAGGGCGCTGCGCGGGCGGGCACCGCGCTCGCCCCGACCGGCGATCCCGACCGTCGTGCCGGGCCCGGCCGGCCGCGCGACCACCACGGCAACGCCGCCAGCAGCAGTCCACCGATCAGCGCCGGTATCGCCGTGCGTCCCCAAGTCGTGCTTCGTCCAACCCAGTTGCCGCGTAATCGTGCACATCGGTCGGACGGGAGCGTACGCGATGTCGATCATGTACGGGTCACGCGGAACGATTTCTTCTGATCGATAAGGATCGTTTTCCTTTTCTCCTGACGCGGGAATTCACGGGCTTTATCGATCGGGTGTACGACCCCTCATACCAGAGCAGGACGCAGGCCGGGAGACTTTGTCAACTGCCCGCCGCTCCTGCCGCGCAGGCAACTAACGTGAATTCCCGTCGGACAACTCAGGGCCCCTTTCCTTCCCCTTTTTCTTTCCGACGCCAGGCCCGCCGGACCAGTACGAGGACGCAGATGTCTCACCTCCGCGCACCGGCCGCCCGTGCCGACCGTCGAGAGGGCGGCCGACACGGGAGACCGGTCGCCCGACCCGCTCCCGCACTGCCCGAGACGCTCATTCGCCTCCAGCTCGTGCGGCTCGCCGTACTCCCGCCCGTCGCGGTCGCCCTCGCCGCCACCGCGGCCGTCGTGTTCACGGTGCGCTCCAGCGGCGCCCACACCGGCCTGGCCCTCTGGGCTGTGCTCGCCCTCACCGTCGTGGTCGCCGGGGCCGCCGTCGCCGTCGCCGCCGTGGCCGCCGACCGCACCGCCCGCTCCGTCGGCGACCGGGTCGGCGCCCTGCGCCGCAACGCCGCCCGCGGCGAGGCCGACCTGCGCGCCCTGGTCGACGCGCTGCGCCGGGGCGAACCGCCGCCACGGGGAAAGCCGCGCCGCCGGCCACCCGAGGACGCCGACGACTTCGAGCTCCTCGCCGCCGACCTGGCGCGCGCGCACGACGGCGCCGTCACCGCCGTCGTCCGCGCGGCCCAGCTGTCCAGCCAGGCCGCCAACGCACAGAAACTGGAGGTCTTCGTCAACCTCGCCCGGCGGCTCCAGTCGCTGGTGCACCGGGAGATCTCCATCCTCGACGAGCTGGAGAACGAGATCGAGGACCCCGATCTGCTCAAGGGGCTCTTCCACGTGGACCACCTCGCCACGCGCATCCGACGCCACGCGGAGAACCTCGCCGTGCTCGGCGGTGCCGTCTCCCGGCGCCAGTGGAGCAACCCCGTCGACATGACCGAGGTACTGCGCTCCGCCATCGCGGAGGTCGAACAGTACTCGCGGGTCAAACTCGTTCCGCCGGTCGAGGGAGAACTGCGCGGGCACGCCGTCGCCGACGTCATCCACCTCCTCGCCGAACTCGTGGAGAACGCCACGGTGTTCTCCGCCCCGCAGACCCAGGTCCTGCTCCGCGCCAACCTGGTGACCTCCGGACTCGCCGTCGAGGTCGAAGACCGCGGGCTGGGCATGCCGGTCGGGGAACAGCACCGGATGAACGCCCTCCTCGCCGACCCCGACCAGGTCAACGTCGCCAGCTTGCTGGCGGACGGTCGCATCGGCCTGTACGTGGTCTCCCAACTGGCCCGCCGGCACGGGATCTCGGTGCGCCTCCAGACCAACATCTACGGCGGCGTCCAGGCGGTACTGGTCGTGCCGCAGGGGCTGTTGGGCACCGCGGCGGGAACTGTGCCGGGGATCGAAGGGGTGGTGGCCGCGGCGGGACCCGGTCACGCGGCCGCCGGCCCGGGGGCCGAGGTGGCCGGTGCGGTGGGGACCGCCACGCCGAGTACGCCGAGCGCTCGGGCCACGGGGCGGCATCGGCAGGTGGCCCGGCGGGGGAGTGGGGACGCCGCTGCAGACCCGGGAGCCGCCGCGCAGCCTCCGCTGCCCCTGCGCGGGGCTCAGGAGCAGCGGCCCGATCCCGCCGAGACGGTGCCCGGGGCCGGTGCCGGGCACCGCGGCGTGGTGGACGCCGGCGCCGGAGTGCTGCCGCCCCCGCGAGCCGGTGCGGCACCCTTGAGTCCTCAGAGGCCCTCCCTGCCGCGTCGCCGCGCCCAGGAGCACATCGTTCCGCAGCTCCGGGGCGGGCCCGTGACGCGTCAGGACAACGAGTCTCACGTGGGTCACGACCCCGGTCTGATGGCCGCCTTCCGGCGCGGGATCGGGCTCGCGGAGTCCCAGCAGAGTCTTGAGGCCGCGGGAGAGGACTTCGGGGAACCGGTAACCGGTGACGAGGGGACGCCGGTGGAGACGGCTTACCTGGAGCCCCCGCACACGGAGCCCCCGCACACGGAGCCCCCGCACACGGAGCCCCCGCACACGGAGCCCCCGCACACGGAGCCCCCGCACACGGAGCCCGCGCACATGGGCGCCGGGGACATGGCTGCCGCGCACAGGGAGGCAGGCTCCGTGGAAACGCCCCATATGGATGCCGCGTCCAGGGGGGCCAGCCACTCGGAGGCTGGGCACGCAGGGCCTGGACACATGGAAGCCGGCCACATGGACGCAGACCCCATGGAACCGGATCCCATGGAGCCGGAGCACATGGCGTCGCCCTTCATGGAGCCGGACCGGATGGCCCCCACGCCCATGGATCCCGACCACACCGCGCCGCCCCCTCCGAAGCCGAACCACCTGGCGTCGGGCCTCCTGCTGTCGTCCCACCTGTCGTCGGACCACCCGGTGCCGCCCCTCCCAGGGCCCCACCCCACGTCGGCGGACCACAGGGAGCCGGACCCCATGCCCCCCGGCCCTCTCGACAGGAGCGCGCCCCCCGTATGACCCGCGCTCCCGCCCCGACCCACACCCTCCCCGCGACCCCCACCGCTCCCACAGCCCCCCGTACCCCAAGGAGTCGATCCACCATGGCGAGCGATGCGCCGACCGCCCACGCATCCGACCTCGACTGGCTGCTGAGCGGCCTCGTGCAACGCGTGCCGCACACCGGCAGCGCGGTGCTGCTGTCCTGCGACGGGCTGGTGAGGGCCGTGCACGGGCTGGACCCGGACAGCGCCGACCACATGGCCGCGCTCGCCTCCGGTCTGTACTCGCTGGGCCGTAGCGCGGGTGTCCGTTTCGGGGACGGCGGGGAGGTCCGGCAGGTGGTCGTGGAACTCGACTCCACGCTGCTGTTCGTCACCACCGCTGGCTCCGGCACCTGTCTGGCCGTGCTCGCCGGCCGCGAGGCCGACGCCGCCGTGCTCGGCTACGAGATGGCGATGCTGGTCAAGAGCGTCCGCCCGTACCTCGTCACCGCGCCCCGGCAGCCCGCCGCCGACCCGACGGCGATGAGGCCGTGAGCGTGGCCGCCGTGGGCGACGGGCCCTGGCTCGACGACGCGGCCGGCCGGCTGGTGCGGCCGTTCACGGTCAGCAACGGCCGCACCGAACCCAGCGTCGCGCTGGACCTGATCTCCCAGGTGATGGCCACCGGAGTCTCCCCGCTCGGCTACCTCGGCCCCGAGCACGCGCAGGCGCTCGACCTGTCCCGCGCGCCCGTCTCGGTGGCCGAGGTGGCCGCGCACCTCAGGCTGCCCGCCGTGGTCACCAAAGTGCTGCTCTCGGACCTCGTCGACTGCGGGGCGCTGACCACCAAGCCCCCCGCGTTCCACCACAACCCCACTGACCGGTCTCTGCTGGAGGCAGTGCTCGATGGACTACGACGACAGCTCTGACCCGTACAGCTCCGACCCGTTCCCCACCGCGCTCAAGATCCTGGTGGCGGGCGGGTTCGGGGTGGGCAAGACGACCTTCGTGGGCGCGGTCAGCGAGATCGCGCCGCTCAGCACGGAGGAACTGCTCACCACGGCCGGCGCGGCCACCGACAACCTGGACGGCGTCGAGAACAAGGTCGAGACGACCGTCGCCATGGACTTCGGCCGGATCACCCTCGACCCCCGGCACGTCCTGTACCTGTTCGGCACGCCCGGCCAGGAGCGGTTCTGGTTCATGTGGGACGAACTGTCCGAGGGCGCCCTCGGCGCGGTGATCCTGGCAGACACCCGCCGCCTGGAGGAGTGCTTCGCTGCCGTCGACTTCTTCGAGGAACGCGGCGTCGCCTTCGTCGTGGCCGTGAACGAGTTCGACGGCGCCTTCCGGTACGACCCCGACGAGGTGCGGGCCGCCCTCGACCTGAGCCCCGCCGTCCCCGTCGTCCCCTGTGACGCCCGTATCTCCAGCTCCGGCGTGCAGGCCCTGCTCACCCTCGTACGCCACCTGCTCGCCCACGTCCCGGCGCCCCTGCAGGGAGCCCCCGTCCAGGGAGCGCGGTCATGATGTACGAGCCGGCCCGCCGGGTCCGGGGTCTGCTGCTCACCCCGGAGGACAAGGAGGCCCCGGCCCGCACCGCCCGGCTGCGCCGCCTCGGCCTCGGGGAACGCGCCGAGCCGGCGCTCGACGCCTTCGCCGACCACCTCGCCCAGGTGACCGGCGCGCCGTACGCCATGGTCAACTTCATCGGCGAGCAGCAGCAGTTCTTCGCGGGCCTGAGCGTCCCGCCCACCGGGCCCCTCACCCGGGAGGACGGCACCGGCCGGGTACTGCCCCGCGAACACGGGTTCTGCCCCCATGTGGTCGTCCGCCACAAAGCCCTGGTGCTGGAGGACGTCCGCGACTACCCCCGCTTCGCGGGCAACCCGATAGTCGACGACCTCGGCGTCCGCTCGTATCTGGGCGCCCCACTGATCGACAGCTCCGGCATGGTGCTCGGCACCGTGTGTGCCGCCGACACCGAGCCGCGCACCTGGGGCAGGTCCGGGCTTGAGGCCATCAAGGGGATGGCGGCCGAACTCGCCGCACGCATCGAACGGGCCGCCGACGACGGTCTGCCTATCTGAACGAACTTAAATACGAACAGAGTTGAGCCGGATAACACGAAGCGTGAAGGAAACCTGTGGCGCCGGTTAAGAAAAGCTCGATGGATTCCGGTCGGCGCATACGGCAGATTGCGAGGTGATTCCACCCCTCGGACCCGGTGCGGACGCTTCGGCGAGCCCGTACGGCCGGGCCTCACCCACAGGAGCCGTAGCGTTGAAGGCGCTGGTCAAGGAGAAGGCGGAGCCCGGTCTCCGGCTCACGGACGTGCCCGAGCCCGAAGTGGGTCCCGGTGACGTGCTCATCAAGGTCATGCGGACCGGTATCTGCGGCACCGACCTGCACATCCGGGCCTGGGACGGCTGGGCGCAGCAGGCGATCCGCACCCCGCTGATCGTCGGCCACGAGTTCGTCGGGCAGGTCGTGTCCCTCGGCCGCGACGTCACTGACATCCGAGTGGGCGACCGGGTCAGCGGAGAGGGCCACCTGGTGTGCGGCAAGTGCCGCAACTGCCTCGCCGGCCGCCGTCACCTGTGCCGCTCCACCGTCGGCCTGGGCGTGGGCCGCGACGGCGCGTTCGCCGAGTACGTGGCGCTGCCCGCGTCCAACGTATGGGTGCACCGGGTCCCCGTGGACCTCGACATCGCCGCCGTGTTCGACCCGTTCGGCAACGCGGTGCACACCGCGCTCTCCTTCCCGCTGGTCGGCGAGGACGTGCTGATCACCGGCGCGGGCCCGATCGGCCTGATGGCCGCGGCCGTCGCCCGGCACGCGGGCGCCCGCAACGTCGTCGTCACCGACGTCAGCGAGGAGCGCCTGGAGCTGGCCCGCAAGATAGGGGTGAGCCTGGCCCTGAACGTCTCGCGTTCCACCATCGCGGACGGTCAGCGGGAGCTGGGTCTGCGTGAGGGCTTCGACATCGGCCTTGAGATGTCCGGCCGCCCCGAGGCGATGCGCGACATGATCGCCAACATGACGCACGGCGGCCGCATCGCCATGCTGGGCCTGCCGTCGCAGGAGTTCCCGGTGGACTGGTCCCGGATCGTCACCTCGATGATCACCATCAAGGGCATCTACGGCCGGGAGATGTTCGAGACCTGGTACGCCATGTCGGTCCTCCTGGAGGGCGGCCTCGACCTCGCCCCCGTGATCACCGGCCGGTACGACTACCGCGACTACGAGGCGGCCTTCGAGGACGCGGCCAGCGGCAAGGGCGGCAAGGTCATCCTCGACTGGACCGCGTAACCCCCGTCAGCACCTTCGAAGGAGCCCCCATGTTCGACTCCGTCCGCGACGACCTCCGCGCCACCCTCGACGAGATCCGCGCCGCCGGCCTGCACAAGCCCGAGCGGGTCATCGCCACCCCGCAGTCCGCGACCGTCGAGGTCACCCAGGGCGGCCGCCCCGGTGAGGTCCTCAACTTCTGCGCCAACAACTACCTCGGCCTGGCCGACCACCCCGAGGTGATCGCCGCCGCCCACGAGGCGCTCGACCGCTGGGGCTACGGCATGGCCTCCGTGCGCTTCATCTGCGGCACGCAGGAGGTCCACAAGGAGCTGGAGGCCCGCCTGTCGGCGTTCCTCGGCCAGGAGGACACGATCCTCTACTCCTCCTGCTTCGACGCCAACGGCGGAGTCTTCGAGACCCTGCTCGGCCCCGAGGACGCGGTGATCTCCGACGCCCTCAACCACGCCTCCATCATCGACGGCATCCGCCTGTCCAAGGCCCGCCGCTTTCGCTACGCCAACCGCGACCTCGCCGACCTGGAGACCCAGCTCAAGGAGGCGAACGCGGGCGGCGCCCGGCGCAAGCTGATCGTCACCGACGGCGTCTTCTCCATGGACGGCTACGTCGCCCCCCTCGCCGACATCTGCGACCTGGCCGACCGCTACGACGCGATGGTCATGGTCGACGACTCGCACGCCGTCGGCTTCGTCGGCGCGAGCGGCCGCGGCACGCCCGAGCTGCACGGCGTCATGGACCGCGTCGACATCATCACCGGCACCCTCGGCAAGGCCCTCGGCGGCGCCTCCGGCGGCTACGTCGCGGCCCGCGCCGAGATCGTCGCCCTGCTCCGCCAGCGCTCGCGCCCCTACCTGTTCTCCAACTCCCTCGCCCCGGTCATCGCCGCCGCCTCCCTGAAGGTCCTCGACCTGCTGGAGTCCGCCGACGACCTGCGGGTACGGCTGGCCGAGAACACCGCGCTGTTCCGCTCCCGCATGACCGAGGCCGGGTTCGACATCCTCCCCGGCGACCACGCCATCGCCCCGGTGATGATCGGCGACGCGTCCGAGGCGGGCCGCATGGCGGATCTGCTGCTGGAGCGCGGCGTGTACGTGACGGGTTTCTCGTACCCGGTGGTCCCGCAGGGCCAGGCGCGCGTCCGCGTCCAGCTCTCCGCCGCGCACTCCACCGAGGACGTGAACCGCGCCGTGGACGCCTTCATCGCGGCCCGTGCCGCACTGCGGGGCTGACCTGCGAGGCCGCCTTGCGATAATGGCGGCATGATCGAGGCGCGGCGGCTCCACATCCTCCGTGCGGTGGCCGACCACCGCACGGTCACGGCGGCGGCCGCCGCGCTCTACCTCACCCCTTCCGCCGTCTCCCAGCAGCTCACCTCGCTGGAACAGGAGACCGGCCACCGCCTGGTCGAGCGCGGCGCGAAGGGCGTACGGCTCACCCCGGCCGGCGAGATCCTGCTCGGCCACACCAACGCGGTCCTGGCCCAGCTGGAGCGGGCCGAGGCGGAGCTGGCGGCGTACGGCAAGGGCGAGGCCGGCACGGTCACCGTCGCCGCCTTCGCCACCGGGATCGCCCAGGTGGTGGCGCCCGCCCTGGCCCGGCTCGGCCGTTCGGCGCCCGGCATAGGTATCCGGGTCCGGGACGCCGAGGGCGACGCGAGCCTCCGGATGCTGCTGGACCGCCAGGTCGACGTGGCGGTGGCCGTCGAGTACCGGGGTGCTCCGCCCGCCGACGACCCCAGGCTGACCCATCTCCCGCTGTACGCCGAGCCGTTCGACGCAGTGGTCCCGCTCGGGCACCGGCTCGCCGATGACGCGGAGGTGCCGCTCGCGGAGCTGTCCAAGGACCCGTGGATCGGCCCGTACCCCGGCAACCCCTGCCACGACGTGGTGGTGCTGGCCTGCGAGAGCGCCGGGTTCCAGCCGCGCCTGGAGCACTCCTCCGACGACTTCCGCGCGGTGGTCGCGCTGGCCTCGGCGGACGCGGGAGTGGCCCTCGTGCCCCGCTCCGCGCTGCGCGGCATGGACCTGACGGGCGTGGTCGTCCGGCCGGTCGACGGGGTGGCCCCGACCCGGCGCGTGTTCGCGGCCGTGCGCCGGGGCGCGGAGGGGCATCCGCTGATCCGGCCGGTGCTGGAGGCTCTCGGACAGGCCGCGGCGGAGGGCTGAGCCGGGGCCGTTGTCAGTGCAGGGGGTTACGGTGCGTCGCATGCCGGACGCAGAAGACGTACGCCGTATCGCCCTGTCCCTGCCGGACACGACCGAGAAGACGGCCTGGAGCATGCCCACCTTCCGGGTGGCCGGGAAGATGTTCGCCACGCTCCCGGAGGAGGAGACCTCCCTGGCGGTGCGCTGCCCGAAGGAGGAGCGGGACGAACTGGTGCTGGCCGAGCCGGAGAAGTTCTGGATCGCGGCCCACGAAGCGGGCTTCGCCTGGGTGCGGGCGAGACTCTCGGCGCTGGACGGCGAGGACGAACTCCGGGACATCCTCGCCGACTCCTGGCGCCAGGCGGCCCCCGCACAGCTGCTGGAGGAGCATCCGGGGCTGGGGGTGCCGCAGGAGCGCCACTAGGCGCTGACCGCGCCTGCCCTGACGAACGCGCCAATGCGTTCCCGCAGGCCACGGGGGTCCAGGCCGTGCGCCGCGAGGTGCTCGTCGAGCGTGCCGTACCGGCGCAGCTCGCGGCGGCCGACGCCCAGTCCGAGCACCCGGTGCGGCACGTCGGACAGGGCTTCCGCGGCGGCACGGGTGGAGGTTCCGGCGAGGTAGGGCTCGACGAGCACCACGTCGGTGCCGGCCGCCTCGGTGGCGCGGCGCAGGGCGGCCGTGTCGAAGGGGCGCACGGTCGTCGCGTACAGCACCGTCACGTCCAGGCCCTCGGTCGCGGCGAGGACGGCGTCCAGCATCGGGCCGACCGCGACCACGACCCCGGCGCGGCCCTCGCGCACGGTGTGGAAGCGGGCGCCGTCGACCGGTCGCGGGAGCCGGTTGCGCTGGAGGGAGAGGCGTAGGTACACCTTGTCGTCGCCCGCGGCGACGGCGTGCCGGAGCAGGGTCTCGGCCTCGTCCGGGTGGCCGGGGACGTGCACGGTCCAGCCGTCCAGGGTGTCGAGGAGGGCGACGTCGCCGGGTGACATGTGGGTCTGGCCGCCGGCCGGCCAGTCGAAGGAGGCGCCCGCGCTGACCAGTACCGCGCCGGTGTCCTGGTAGCCGAGGTCCAGCTTGACCTGCTCGAAGGGGCGCTCCACGAGGAACGCGGCGAAGGTGTGCACGATGGGCCGCATCCCGGTGAGCGACAGCCCGGCGGCGGCGCCGACGAGCAGCTGTTCGCGGATGCCGACGTTGATCAGCCGGTCGGGGTGGCGGCGGGCGGCGCCCGTGAATGCGTCCCGGCCGATCTCGGCGAGGACGACCGCGACCCGCGGGTCCTCGTCCAGCAGCCGGGAGGCGACGGCGCCGAACCGGTCGCGCATGGTTTCCGTGGTTTCCACGAGGATGAACCTTTCCTTTTCCGGTCAGCGGGCGTTCTTCGGTTCCACCCGGGCGACGACCGCGTGCGGGCGGCCGGGGTGCGGGGCGGTCAGGGCTTCGTACAGCGCGGCGTGGTCGCGTCCGTCGACGGTGGCGGTGGACCAGTTCGCGGCCTCGAACCGGGCGGCGATCCCGCCGGGCAGGGCGTGGCTGGCGGAGGCGTTGTCCACGACCACGGTGTGCAGCCGGTCCAGGCCGGCCGCCCCGGCGTAGGCGATGGCCTCGTGATTGCTGCCCTCGTCCAGCTCGGCGTCCCCGATCAGAACCCACACCGCCGGGTCGGTGAGCCCCTGCGCCCGCAGCCCCAGCGCGCTGCCGACCGCGATGGGCAGCCCGTGCCCGAGCGACCCGCTGCCGATCTCCGCCCCCGGCACGAGCACCCGGTCCGGGTGGTGCCCGAGCGGCGATTCGTACGACCCGAAGCCGGGCAGCCATTCCTCGGGCACGAAACCCTTCGCCGCGAGCACGGCGTAGTACGCCATCGGCCCGTGCCCCTTGCTCAGCAGGAACCGGTCCCGGTCCGCCGCCCCCGACCGCCCGGGGGTGACGTCGAGCACCCGGTCGTAGAGCACCCAGAGCACGTCGAGCGTGGAGGTGGCGGCGAAGTCGTGCTTCTCGTCGCCGGTCATCAGGCTCATCAGCCGGGGCAGATCGTCGTAGCCGTGGTCCGCTGTGATCGTCATGCCGACGATCCTGCAACCTCAAGCCCACTTGAGGTCAACAGCCGGCCGTGCGCGAGCACCGACCCGAGTGCGGTAGAGTTTCCCTGCGCGTTTCGGCCAGGGAAACCCCAGGTCAAACGGCATCGGGACGTGGCGCAGCTTGGTAGCGCACTTGACTGGGGGTCAAGGGGTCGCAGGTTCAAATCCTGTCGTCCCGACTCGCGAGAGTCGCAGGTCAGGGCCGGTTACGGAGAAATCCGCAGCCGGCCTTCGGTCTTTCCCGAGCGAATCCGACCGATCCGAGCGACTCGGGCGACTCGGGCGAGGTGGAGACCGAAGCCAACGGCGCCGCCGTGGTCGCGGACGCCGACCTGGCCATGGCCCCCGCCGCCTGGATGATCAATTCCCCGGGGCCGGAGCGACTGCCAGGACCGATTGACGGAAACGCCCGGCGTCCGGGCACCGCTGTCGCGGTGGGCAACAGCGGCGACAGTATCCAGCGGCCCACCGGCACCTGATCCGGCTGCGGCGTCGAGTCGCCCCTCCGGCCCCGCCTGGGCGTCCCCGTCCGGCTCCGCCGATCACCGAGGAATCACCCTGGGCTCAGGGGCTCAGGGGCTCAGGGGCTCAGGGGCTCAGCGGCTCAGCGGCTCAGCGCCAGCGCGGCGGCCGCAGCGGAGGTGAGAACGGCCGCCGCGCCCAGCGTGTATCCGACACACCGCAGCCGCAGCACGCGGTAGCGCTCCTCGTACTCGCCCCGCAGCGACCGGCAGCGGGCCGCGATGCGCTCCAGGTCCTGCTTGGCACGGCACAGGCTGTCGGAGACGTGTAGCTGCTCGATCTCCTCGCGCTGCGCCGTGGTCAGCCAGTCCATGCGCTCGACGAACTCCCGCGCCCGCTGTTCGGCCACCGCGACGGTGGCCTGCCACAGCAGGTACCCCTCGACCTCGTTGCCGAGGCCGGCGCCCTCGGCTTCCTGCCCCGGCAGTCTGGTCATGGCGGTCTCCGGACTCAGTGCTCGATGGCGTACGCCTCGCGCTCCGCACGCGCGATGTCCGGGTGATGCAGGTCGAACGCGGGGGACTCGCTGCGGATGCGGGGCAGGGTGACGAAGTTGTGGCGCGGCGGCGGGCAGGAGGTCGCCCACTCCAGCGAGCGGCCGTAGCCCCACGGGTCGTCCACCTCGATCGGCTTGCCGTACTTCGCCGTCTTCCAGACGTTGTAGAAGAACGGCAGGATCGACAGGCCGAGCAGGAAAGAGAAGATCGAGGAAACGGTGTTCAGGGCGGTGAAGCCGTCGGCCGCCAGGTAGTCGGCGTACCGGCGCGGCATGCCCTCGGCGCCCAGCCAGTGCTGGACCAGGAAGGTGCCGTGGAAGCCGATGAACAGCGTCCAGAAGGTGATCTTGCCGAGCCGCTCGTCCAGCATCTTGCCCGTGAACTTCGGCCACCAGAAGTGGAAGCCGGCGAACATCGCGAACACCACGGTGCCGAACACCACGTAGTGGAAGTGGGCCACCACGAAGTACGAGTCCGAGACGTGGAAGTCCATCGGCGGCGAGGCCAGGATGACACCGGTCAGACCACCGAAGAGGAAGGTCACGAGGAAGCCGGCCGTCCACAGCATCGGCGTCTCGAAGGACAGCGAGCCCTTCCACATCGTGCCGATCCAGTTGAAGAACTTGACGCCTGTCGGAACCGCGATCAGGAACGTCATGAAGGAGAAGAACGGCAGCAGCACACCGCCGGTGACGTACATGTGGTGCGCCCACACCGTCACCGAGAGACCGGCGATCGCGATGGTGGCCGCGATCAGACCCATGTAACCGAAGATCGGCTTACGGGAGAACACCGGGATGATCTCGGTGACGATGCCGAAGAACGGCAACGCGATGATGTACACCTCCGGATGGCCGAAGAACCAGAAGAGGTGCTGCCACAACAGTGGTCCGCCGTTGGCCGCGTCGAAGACGTGGGCGCCGAACTTGCGGTCCGCCTCCAGCGCCAGCAGCGCCGCCGCGAGCACGGGGAACGCGAACAGGACCAGGACGCTGGTCAGCATGACGTTCCACACGAAGATCGGCATGCGGAACATCGTCATGCCGGGGGCACGCATGCAGACGATGGTGGTGATGAAGTTGACCGAGCCGAGGATCGTGCCGAAGCCGGAGAAGGCCAGACCCATGATCCACAGGTCACCGCCGACACCGGGGGAGCGCACCGCGTCCGTCAGCGGGGAGTAGGCGAACCAGCCGAAGTCGGCCGCGCCCTGCGGAGTGATGAAGCCGCTGACCGCGATGAGCGACCCGAACAGGTAGAGCCAGTAGGCCAGCATGTTCAGCCGGGGGAACGCCACGTCGGGCGCGCCGATCTGCAGCGGCATGATCCAGTTGGTGAAGCCCGCGAACAGAGGGGTGGCGAACATCAGCAGCATCACGGTGCCGTGCATCGTGAACGCCTGGTTGTACTGCTCGTTGGAGATGATCTGAAGCCCCGGGCGGGCCAGTTCGGCCCGCATGACCAGGGCCATCACGCCGCCGATGAGGAAGAACGCGAACGACGTCGACAGGTACAGCGTGCCGATCGTCTTGTGATCGGTGGTCGTGAGCCACTTCACGATGATGTTGCCGGGCTGCCTGCGGTGGATGAGAAGCTCGTTCTCGCTCGAGTCCTCAGCCGCCGGCTCGGGCTGATTGATGATTGTCACAGGTCCTGTTTCTCCTGGTGCTCGAGTTCCACCCGCGCCGTGGCGTCAGTGACGGCCATCCTTGCGGCTCGGGCCGGACCCCGGCTTCCTGTGCGGCCGACACGCCGCCGATCGGGGGGTTTTGACACCCGCATGGAGTAGTGGGCCCGCAGGGCGCCGCCGGCACAGCCGCGCACCGGGCGGCCGGCTGTCACGGCCTGCTCAGGAGGGGGGACTGTCGGCCCCCGTTCTTCGTTGACTACCGTACGATCCGCCCCGCCCGCACCGGCCGGGGCGGGACGGAGGACATCTTGCCGAGCCTGACGCTGGGTCCCCTGCTGCGCTACGTCGACGGTTCGTCCGCGACCGTCTGGGTCGAGACGAGCGGGCCGTGCACCGTCGAGGTGCGCTGCTCCGACGGCGCCAAGGGCGCCGCGCGCACCTTCCGGATCGCGGGCCACCACTACGCCCTGATACCCGTGACCGGCCTCACGCCGGGCACCGAGGCGGAGTACGAGGTGCTGCTGGAGAGCGAGTCCGTGTGGCCGCTGCCCGACTCGCCCTTCCCGCCGTCCCGCATCCGCGTGCCCGGCCCCGACGACGGCCTGAAGGTCGCCTTCGGCTCCTGTCGCTGGGCCGCGCCACCCGCCGACGGCGGCCACGACCCGGCCGGTCCGGACGCCCTGGACACCCTCGCCACCCGGCTCGCCGCGGGCGGCGAACGACCCGACGTCCTTCTGCTGCTCGGCGACCAGGTCTACGCCGACGAGACCTCCGAGGAGACCCAGAAGCGGATCGCCGCCCGCCGCGACCTGGACGAACCTCCCGGTTCCCAGGTGGCGGACTACGAGGAGTACACCGGGCTGTACCGGGAGTCCTGGCTCGACCCGGAGGTGCGCTGGCTGCTGTCCACCGTACCCAGCTGCATGATCTTCGACGACCACGACGTCATCGACGACTGGAACACCTCCGCCGCCTGGCTGGCCGACATGCGGGCCACTCCCTGGTGGCGCGAGCGGCTGCTCAGCGGCCTGATGTCCTACTGGGTCTACCAGCACATCGGCAACCTCGCCCCGGACGACCTGGCCGCCGACCCGCTGTACACCGCCGTCACCTCCGCCACCGACGGCACCGACGCGCTGCGAGCCTTCGCCGCCGAGGCCGACGCCGACCCGGCCTCCACCCGCTGGAGCTATCGCCGCGACTTCGGCCGGGTGCGCGTGCTGATCGTGGACTCGCGGGCGGCGCGGGTGCTGGCCGAGGACGAGCGGGCCATGCTCGACCCGGATGAGGAGAGCTGGCTGCGGGACCAGGCCCTGGCGGACCGGGAGTCCGTCGACCACCTGCTGATCGGCACCTCACTGCCCTGGCTGATGCCCCACCTCGTGCACGACGCGGAGGCATGGGACGCGGCCCTGTGCCGGGGTGAACGCGGCCCGCGCTGGGCCAGGTTCGGTGAGTGGCTGCGACGGGCGGCGGACCTGGAGCACTGGGCTGCGTTCCCGGCTTCGTTCACCGCGCTGGCCGACCTGATCGCCGAGGCCGGCTCGGGCCCCGGGGCACCGGCCACGATCAGCGTCCTGTCCGGCGACGTCCACCACGCCTACGTGGCCGAGCCGGCCTGGCGGTCCGCGAAGGTCGACTCCCGCGTCACACAGCTCACCTGCTCGCCCGTGCACAACTCGGTACCCCGGTCGATGCGGTTCGGCTTCCGCTTCGGCTGGAGCCGGACGGCGCGCGCCCTGGGACGCGGACTCGCACGGCACGGGCGCTGCGCCCAACTCCCCGTCGTTTGGCGGCACACCGGCGGCCCCTGGTTCGGCAACCAGCTCATGACCCTGAACCTGAAGGGCCGCTCGGCCCGCCTGCTGCTGGAGCAGGCGCGCTCCACCGACGGGAAGCGGGCCCGCCTGGAGAAGGTGATGGAGCGTCAGTTGTCATAGGGCGACTCGGGGCCGCTCCACCGGAGGGTGACGTCGAGACGGGCACTGGTGCCCGGGCCCGACGGCCCGGTTCCGGTGCGGAAGGGCGAGAACGGGCTACCGGCGTGCGCGGCGGATACGGACGGGACCGCGTGCCTCGGACTCCTTCACCGGCCGCCCGGACCGGGTCACCTCGACCTCGCCGGCCGCGACCAGCCGCCAGGCCGCCCGGCGGGCCGGTTCCATCAGGTCGCGCCAGCCGTCGCCGTCACCCTCGTAGGCCGCGCGGGCGGCCTCGGAGGGACAGATCGAAGACGTGTCGGCACGCTGTTCCAGCAGGTGCATGATGGTCTGCTCGAGTCGCTGGTCCACGTCCGTCACACGACCAGTCTGGCACCGTTCGGAGCCGGGTCGCCGTACGGATCAGTGCGGCCAGGGCGACCGAGCGGCTGTGCTCGGGCCAGGCGGTGCGGGTGACGACCGGGGGCGCGTCGGTGAGCGGTACGGCGGCGTGCTCGGACCACGGCCGGGCGCGCGCGGACTCGGGGTAGACGGCCGTCGTGCGGCCCAGAGCGATCCGGTACCGGCATCCTGGTCAACTCCGTATGCCCGGGCCCGGTGGCCACCGACTTCGACGGCCACCCCGGCTCGAGCACCCCCGGGCAGGGCGCGGCCACGGCGATCCGGCCGGCGGGAGCCTGGCCACCGGCGTCCTCGCCATGGCCGCCACGGACGCCTCCATGACGCGGTTCGGTGTCACCTACCCCTGGACGTGGTCTCCCACGGACTGGATGTCCGACCTGGTGCCCCACCTGGTCTTCGGTGCCGTCACCTACGGGGTCGTCATCGGTGGCGCGCCCCGCTCCGCGCCGTAGCCGCCGGGGCCGGTCGCTCGCACATGTGCAGAACGGCAGTGCGGCAGGAGCGACCCGCAACCTCTCCCCAGGGCCTGGCTGTTAGGTGAGGCGAAGGCCCAGGGTTCGCAACCATGACGCGGTCGGTACCGCGCTCACGGAGTGACATGAGAGACGACCGGGACGACAGGGACGACAGCGACCCGCCCGACGACCGCCGCCCGCCCCCGCGCGGGGAGATCCAGTGGCTGACGCCGCACAGGCCCCACGACGAGTGCCCCTGGTGCCGGCTGCTCCTGCGGCCGGCCGACCGGCCCCCCGGCCCATCGCCCGATCGGGGCCGGACCGCCACCGCCCGGCTCAGAACCGTCATGGTGGTCTTCTCAGCCCTGGTCACCCTCGTGGCCGCCCTGGTCGCCCTCTGGCGCCCCTGACCCGGCTCACGCCTCTCCGGGCAGCGGCTTCACCGTATCGGCCCCGCGTACGGCCCTGCAGAGGCTCCGTGACGAGAACCGGGCGGGCCGGTGTGCCCCGCGAGTCGTTCAGGGCATCGGGACGGCCACCTCGTGCCGGTCCGCGCCCAGTACCACCTTCAGCGCGCCGGTCTCGGCGGCGTGGGAGAACACGTCGTACGCCTCCGCCATGTGGTTCAGCGGGAAGGTGTGCGTGACCAGCTCCGCCGTCGGCAGCCGGCCCGCCGCCGCCATCCGCAGCAGGGTCGGGGTGGAGTAGGTGTCCACCAGACCGGTCGTGATGGTGACGTCCCTGATCCACAGGTTCTCCAGGTGCAGCGTCGCCGGGGAGCCGTGCACACCGACGTTGGCCACGTGCCCGCAGGGCCGCACCACCTGGGTGCACAGCTCGAAGCTCTCCGGCACACCGACCGCCTCCACGGCCACGTCGGCGCCGAGCCCGCCCGTGAGGTCCTCCACCAGCATCCGCGGGTCCTCCCCGGCGAAGGCGACGACGTCCGCACCCAGCCGCCGGGCCGCCTGCAGCCGGACCCTGGCCATGTCCACCACGATGATCCGCTCGGGGGCGTAGAGCCGGGCCGCGGCCACGGCCGCCAGCCCGATGGGCCCGGCTCCCACGATCACCACCGTGTCGCCCGCCCTGACCTGGCCGTTGAGCACGCCCACCTCGTAGGCGGTCGGGAAGATGTCCGCCAGCAGCACCGCGTCCTCGCTCCGCACGGCGGCCGGCAACGGGTGCACGGAGAGATCGGCGAACGGGACCCGCACGTACTCGGCCTGGGTACCGTCCACGAGGTGGCCGAGTATCCAGCCGCCCCCGCCGAGGCACTGGCCGTACCGGCTCTCCCGGCAGAAGCGGCAGCGGCCGCACGACGTGATGCAGGAGACCAGCACCCGGTCGCCCGGCCGGACCGTACGCACGTCGCTGCCCACCTCGACGATCTCGCCGACCGCCTCGTGGCCCAGCACCGTGCCGGGCGGCACCTCGGGGACGTCACCCCCCAGGATGTGCAGGTCGGTCCCGCAGATGGACACCATGCCGACCTTGACGATCGCGTCGGCCGGTTCCTTGATGCCGGGGTCCGGGACGTCCTCCCAGGACGCCTCGCCCGGTCCGCGAAAGACGAAGCCCTTCATGACGCTCCTCACCTCTCGGCCGGCCCGCTGCTGACCCCGCGCCTGCCGTCACGGCCCGGAACCGGCCCCTGCCTCCAGCTTCGCCCCGGCGGCCCCCGCGCGCACGGGCCGCGTCGGTCCGCGCCCCGCCCCGCAGGTAGCCGGACCGGGGCCGGTCGGCCCTACCCGGTACGAGGCCACATACGGTTCGCTCAGCGTATGGCCGAGAACCACACCAAGCCGGCCGTCGTAGCCCTCAGCGGCGACATCGACCTGCTGACCGCCCCCGAGGTGATCGCCGCCCTCGACGCGCTGACCTCACAACCGCACCCCGACCTGGTCCTTGACCTGCGCCCGGTCCGCTTCATCGACTGCACCGGCCTCGGCGTGCTGTGCCGCGCCCGCAACCGCGCCGAGGCCCGGCACGGCAGAATCCGGCTGCTCAGCGAGAGCGACGCCTTCCTCTGGCTGCTGCACGCCACCGGTCTGCGGGACGCCTTCGAGGTGCAGACCGGGCCCGCGCCGGCCGGCCTGGCCGCCTGAGCCACGGCTACGCCGGTTCCGGGACCACCGCGACCGGGCAGGAGGCGCGGTGGAGCACGCCGTGGGCGACCCGGCCGAGCTGGAGGCCGAAGCCACCGTGCCGGTGGTGTGCGCCGACCACGAGGAGGGTGGCACCCCGCGCCGCCTCCACCAGGGCGTCGCGGGTGTGGCCCTCGGGGGTGCGGACGACCGTCGCCGCCCCCTCCGGCACGTCCCGCAGGGCCTCGGCCACCAGCTGCCGCGCGGCCTCCTCCGGGTCGGTCCCGCCCGCGCCGTGGCCGGGGAGAGGCCCCGAGGGCCGCCGCCAGACGCGTACCGCCTCCAGCGGGAGCCCGCGCAGCCCGGCCTCCTGGGCGGCGAACCGGACGGCGGCCGTGTCCGAGAGTCTGTCGCCGACCGCCAGCACGATCCGGGGGGAGCCGACCGGCTCGTCCTCGGGTCCGTCGCGCAGCACGAACACCGGGCAGTGCGCGTGCCCGGCGACCGTCAGGCTGACCGAGCCGAGCAGCGCCTCGGCGAACCCGCCGCGGCCCCGGCTGCCCAGCACCACCGCGCGGGCGACGGCGCTCTCCCGGACCAGCGCGTACTCCGGTTCGCCGGCCAGCACATCCGTGGTGACCTCCACCCCGGGGTGGCGCGACCGGGCCCGCGCCTCCGCGGTGCCGACCACGTCCCTCGCCATGACCTCCTCCACGGGACGGTTCAGCTCCTGGGCGATCAGTTCCCCCTCGTAGCGCTCCCAGAGCGAGGCGTACACCAGGCGCAGCGGCGCCCCGCGCAGCGCGGCCTCCTCGGCGCCCCAGTCCACCGCGCGCAGGCTGGGCCCGGAACCGTCCACACCGACCACGATCGGCTCGTCCATCGGGTTCTCCATTTCGGTCAGGTGTGCGGGACGACGGCGACGGGAGCGGGGGAGTGGTGCAGCATCGCGTGCGCGACATGCCCGAGACGGGTGCCGAACCGGGCCTTGCGCACCCGCCTGCCGACCACGACCAGGCAGGCGTCGCGGGAGGCGTCCACCAGCACCGACCCGGCGCTGCCCTCCACGGCAGCCTCGGCCACGTCGACGTCCGGGAACGCCTCCCGCCAGGGCTCGAGCGCCCGGGTGAGCATGAACGCGTTACGCGGCTCCAGCGACTCCTCGACCACCGGGGCCGCCTCCGCCTCGTAGGCGTAACCGGGGCTGCTGTACGGGGGCGGGGGCTGCGGCATCCAGGCGTACACCACCCGCAGCGGGGCGCCGCGCAGCGCGGCCGTGCCGAAGGCGAACTCCAGCAGGACCGCGCTCGGCGCGGTGATGTCCAGGCCCACAACCACCGGCCGGAACGGGGTCGCCGCCGACGGAATGCCGGCGGGGTCCGCCCGGTGCTCGTCGGCGGCCTGCTCACCCGCCCTGACCAGAGCCACCGGGCAGTCGGCACGGCCGACGACCGCAAGGCCGACCGAGCCCACGAGGAACCCGTGCAGCCGGCCCAGGCCGCGCGAGCCGAGCGCCAGCAGCTCCGACGCCCCGGCGGCCTCGCACAGCACGTCCACCGGATCGCCGGTGCGCCGCTCGGTGATCACCTCCAGGCCGGGATGGCGCAGCCGCAGTCCCTCCGCGCTCTCGTCCGGCGCCCCCTCGATCCAGTCCCGCTCGGCCTCGGCCCCCAGCAGCGGGGCCTGGGCCAGCGGGTCCGGCAGCGGCTCCCACACCCGCACGAGCCGCAGCGGCAGCCCGCGCAGCACCGCCTCGCGCGCCGCCCACTCGGCGGCGGCCCGGCTCTCGGCGGAACCGTCCAGTCCCGCGGTCACGGTTCGGGGCATCCCCGCACCTCCCTGGCTCTCGCGGCCCGGCTCTCCCGGGGGCCGTGGGGGCCCCACCCACCAGCCTGACCGCAACCGGCGCTCCGGGCCACGGCCACAGGTCCCTCCGGGGGAAGGGCCCAGGGCCGACCCGGCGGATCATGGCGCGGACGCGGGGTCCGGCACGCCCGTCCGCGGCGTTGCCGTCACCCGCCGGCGCTCCGCGCCGACTCCCTCCTCCACCTCGCACGTGGACGTACCGGACCCCGCTCACCGGAATCGACCGGCACCGCCGCTTCCCCGCACCTCGATCCGCCGGACAGGGTCCTAGTCTGGGTCTCGTAGCCCGGCGACGATCGTGCCGGAGGGCCGTTCGCGGGCCCGTCGGCCCAGGGGAACGAAAGGCCGTCATGCCCGAGACACCCACCTTCACGGAGCAGGACCCCATCCGGGTCTTCCTGCTGGACGACCACGAGGTGGTCCGCAGGGGCCTCGTCGACCTGCTGGACGCCGAACCCGACATCGCCGTGGTCGGCGAGGCCGACACCGCCGCGCACGCCCTCGCCCGCGGCCCCGCCCTGCGCCCGCACGTAGCCGTGCTCGACGTACGCCTTCCCGACGGCGACGGCATCACCGTCTGCCGGGAACTGCGCGACCGCATGCCGGGCCTGGCCTGCCTGATGCTGACCTCGTTCGACGACGAGGACGCCCTGCTCGACGCCATCATGGCCGGGGCCGCCGGATACGTGCTGAAGCAGATCAGGGGCTCCGACCTGGTTTCGGCGGTACGCACGGTCGCCTCCGGGCAGTCGATGCTCGACCCCGCCACCACCGCCCGGCTGATGCGCTCGCTGCGCGCCGACCCGGCCGGGAGCACACCCGCGCTGCCGCCCGAGCTGGAGGCGCTGTCGCCCCGCGAGCGGGACATCCTCGCCCTGATCGGGGACGGCCTCACCAACCGCGAGATCGGGAAACGGCTCTACCTCTCCGAGAAGACGGTGAAGAACCACATCTCCCGGCTGCTCGCCAAACTCGGCGTCCAGCGCCGGGTCCAGGCGGCGGTGCTGGCCTCGCAGCTCGACCCCCAGCAGCCGCGCTGAGCGGGGCTCAGAGCAGCTCGCCGCTGCCGTAGGGGGCGTACAGGTCGAGGAGGCGGACGCGGGAGGAGTGCAGGCGCTGGGCGACCATCCGGCCGACCCAGGTGGCGATCGCGCGGCCGAAGGCGGGGTCGTCGGCGCAGCGGGCGCGGACCGTCTCGGCGTCGAACTCCCAGGCCCGCACCGGGCTCATCGCCTCAGCGCCCAGATGCCACACGTAGGGCGGGAAGTGCCAGGACCAGCCGACGAGTTCACCGTGGCCGAGGGAGTCCACCACGGCCGGCCGGCGGCCGGGGACATGGAGGTCGAGGCAGACCGTTCCGGTGCGCACGATCCAGAACCGGTCGGCGCGCCGTCCCTCCTCGAAGAGCCGGGTGCCGGCCGGGAAGGAGACCTCACGGGCCAGTTCCATCAGTCGCTCGCGCTGCGCTGGTTCCAGGCACGTGGTCATCGTGGTCGTGGTCATCACACCGGCTCCCTTCGAGGCGTCTGCCCCCAGGGTCGTACCGCCTGCGCCGGGTGCGCCACGGGCCACAGGGCCCGCGCCGGGGACCCTTCGGCCCCCTGTGCCACCAGGAGCCTTCGAGGGCTGTCGCGATCCCCGGCGGGCGCGCGGCGACGGCCACGTCGTCGGGCCGTCCGCGTGCACCCGGTACGGGGACGGCCCGACGCCTCGCGGTGCACCGCGTCCGACCCCGCCCGCCGACCGGCCGGGAATCGCGTGACGGCTCTCAGAAGACGATGCCCACGTGGGCCAGCGCCTGCTTCAGAAGGGCGCCGTGACCGCCCGGCATCTCGCCGTGCAGCGCCGCCGAGGCGGCTTCCTGCGGGGTGAACCAGACCAGGTCCAGCGCGTCCTGCCGGGGACGGCAGTCACCGGTCACCGGCACGATGTAGGCCAGCGACACCGCGTGCTGACGCGGGTCGTGGTACGGGGTGACGCCGGCCGTGGGGAAGTACTCCGCGACCGTGAACGGCTGGGTCGAGGCGGGTACGCGGGGCAGCGCGACCGGTCCGAGGTCCTTCTCCAGGTGCCGCAGCAGGGCGTCGCGCACCCGCTCGTGGTGCAGGACGCGGCCGGAGACCAGGGTGCGGCTGACGGTGCCGTCCGGGCCGATGCGCAACAGCAGCCCGATACTGGTGACCTCACCGCTGTCGTCCACCCGCACGGGCACGGCCTCGACGTACAGGATCGGCATCCGGGCCCTGGCCATCTCCAGCTCGTCCGTGGTCAGCCAGCCGGGCGTGGTCTCGGTCATGTCAGACATTGCTTGATCATACTTTCCGGGTGGGGACCCGCCGCAGGCGCGGGCGGGCGCGGACACAGGCCATCCGTGGGGTCGGCGGGCTCACGGTCAGAACTCCATGACGGCCACCTTCCCCGCGACCCGCGCTTCGTGCGCCACGGAGGTGTCCGGCCGTGCCGCCCCGGCCGTGGCCAGGTCCCGCTCACTCAACGTGCCGCCCTTCCGCCGCCCCTTGATCAGGCCGTCCCGCGTCATTGTGCCGTCCGCTGATCCCCGTGTCCCGGGAATCGCGCACGGTACGCGAACGGGCATCCCCGCACCGGCCGCCCCGCCCGGGGAACGGCCCGTACGGGCCATGAGGAACACTGGGGGCGTCCCGCGCCCCGACCGGAAGCAGCACATGTCAGCGACGCCCGCCCCCCTTCTCGACGCCCCCGGCGAGCCCTCGGGCCCCGCCGGGATCCGCCTGGTGGTGACCGACATGGACGGCACCCTGCTGGACGACGACAAGCGGCCGCCCGTCACCCTGCGGCCCCTCCTCGCCGAACTCCGGCGCCGGGGCGTGCTCTTCAGCCCGGCGAGCGGGCGGCAGTACGCCACGCTGGCCGAGGAGTTCGCCGACGTGGCCGAGGGCATGGTGTTCATCGCGGAGAACGGCACCTACGTGGTCCGCGACGGCGTCGAACTCAGCTCCGTTCCGCTGGGCCGGGCCACCGCCGCGGAGCTGGCCCGCACGGTGCGCGGGCTCGCCGCGCGGGGCGTGGACGCGGGCGCCGTGGTCTGCGGCAAGCGGGCCGCCTACGTGGAGCGGACCGACGAGGCGTTCCTCGCGGAGGTGCGCAAGTACTACGTGTCGCACCGTGTGGTCGACGACGTGACCGCCGTGGACGACGAGATCATCAAGGTCGCCGTGTACGACTTCGGCCCCGTCGAGCACGGTGCCGCCCCCGCCCTCGCGCCCTTCGCCGGCAGCCACCAGGTGGTGGTGTCCGGCGAGCACTGGGTGGACGTGATGAACCGCTCCGCCAACAAGGGCGCCGCCCTGCGCGGCCTCCAGCGGGCGCTGGGCATCACCCCGGCCCAGACCATGGTCTTCGGCGACTACCTGAACGACCTGGAGATGCTGGACGCCGCCCACTGGTCCTTCGCGATGGCCAACGCCCACCCGGACGTCATCAGCCGCGCCCGCCACCTGGCCCCGTCCAACAACGACCACGGGGTGCCCCGGACGATCGCGCGGATACTCGGCATATCCCTCTGAGGGCTGTCGTCAGGGGGCCGTCCAGCCGAGCGCGGAGTCCAGAAAGCCCGTCAGCTCCGCGAAAGCCTTCGCCCGGTCCGTCTCGTTGAAGACCTCGTGACGGGCGCCGGGGAAGACGCGCTCGGTGGCGCGGCCGGCGCCGAGATGCTCGACGCCCTTGCGGCTGCCCTCGATCGGGACCAGTCGGTCGTCGTCGCCGTGCAGCCAGAGCAGCGGCAGGTCGCCGAGGTCGCCGCCCGCGGCCACCGCCGCCAGCCCCCGCTCGAAGGCCACAAGTGTGGGCCGTTTCATGGGGCCGTGCCACACCAGCGGGTCGGCGGCGTAGGCCGCGCCCACCGCCGGATCGCGGGAGAGCGCGGCCGGAGTGACCGGCACGTCCGGGATCTCGTCCAGCGCGAGCAGCCGCCCCGGCAGTGCCCATGTGCCCACCACCGGCCCCGAAAGCACCAGCGCGCTCAGCTCGGAGCCGTACCGCTGGGCGTAGCGGGCCGCGATCAGGCCGCCCATGGAGTGGCCCACCATGACCAGCGGCAGACCTGTGTGCTCGGCGCGGGCCAGGTCCGCCGCCGTGTGCAGGTCGCTCACCACGTCCTCGAAGTCCCCGATCACCGCCCGCTCGCCGGCCGAGCGGCCGTGCCCGAGGTGGTCGGGCGCGTACACCGCCGCGCCGTGGCCGGTCAGGACCCCGGCGACCTCGTCGTACCGGCCCGCGTGCTCGCCGTACCCGTGCACCAGCAGGGCCAGGTAGCGGGGTGCCGCGTGCGGCCAGGCACGGACGTGCAGCGCGCCGTGGACGCCCTGTCGGATGTGGGCGCGTACGTCGGTCATGCGGATCTCCTCCGGCGCGGTCGCGTGGGTCACTCCGGAGGGATCTTCCCAGGGGGCCGGTGTGCGGTCTATAGTCCGACGGAGCCCAAAACTAGCAGTGCTAATTAAGTCGCTCCGTCCCGGCGGGGCGTAGGTTCATGCTGATCCACAACGTCGTCGGTCAGGAGTCCCGAGTTGCGTCCCGTCCACTTCGCGGCCGCCCGCCGCACGCCCATCGGCAAGCTGCGCGGCGCCCTGTCCTCCGTGCGGCCCGACGACCTCGCGGCGGCCGTCGTCCGCGACCTGGTGAGCGGCGTGCCCGCGCTCGACCCGGCCCGCATCGACGACGTGTACTGGGGCGCCGCCAACCAGGCGGGCGAGGACAACCGCAACATCGCCCGCATGGCCGTCCTGCTCGCCGGACTCCCCGACTCCGTGCCCGGCGCCACCGTCAACCGCCTCTGCGCCTCCGGACTGGAGGCCGTCACCACCGCCGCCCGCACCATCGCGGCCGGTGAGGCGGACATCGTCGTCGCGGGCGGCTCCGAGTCCATGAGCCGCGCCCCCTTCGTGCTGCCCCGTCCCGACGAGGCCCTCCCGCACCGCATGGAGACCTACGACACCCGCCTCGGCTGGCGCCTCACCAACCCGGCGATGAAGGACCTGCACGGCGTCCTGGCCATGGGCGAGACCGCCGAGGAGGTCGCCCGGCGGTACGGCATCTCACGTGAACGCCAGGACGAGTTCGCGCTGCGCAGCCATCAACTCGCCGCCACGGCACGGAAGAACGGCCACTTCGACGCCGAGACCCTCCCCGTGGAGCGCCCGGACGGCATCACCGTCGACCGCGACGAATGCGTACGGGAGGACACCTCGCTGGACAAGCTCGCCGGCCTCAAGCCGGTGTTCCGCGCGGACGGCACGGTCACGGCAGGCAACGCCTCACCCATGAACGACGGAGCCGCCGGACTGCTCCTGGTCAGCGAGGACGCGCTCGGGGAACTCGGTCTCGAATCCCTCGGCCGGTACGTCGCCGGCGCCTCCGCGGGCGTCCACCCCGACGTGATGGGCATCGGCCCGGTACCCGCCACCCGCAAGGCACTCGCCCGCGTCGGCTGGAGCGTGGACGATCTCCAGGAGGCCGAGTTCAACGAGGCGTTCGCCGCCCAGGCCCTCGCCTGCGTCGACCAACTGGGCATCGATCCCGGCCTGGTGAATCCCACCGGCGGGGCCATCGCCCTCGGCCACCCGCTCGGCTGCTCCGGCGCCCGCATCCTCACCACCCTGCTGCACCGCATGCGCCGCACCGGCGCCGGACGCGGCCTCGCCACCATGTGCGTCGGCGTCGGGCAGGGCAGCGCGGTTCTGGTGGAGCGCCCCTGAACCATCCCGACGGACCTTCCCGGTAGGGGAGTTCCGCAGCACGAGTCGCACCGCAGAAAACGGAGCCGCACCTCATGGCAACCCTGTCCGTCGCCGCCATCCTGGCCGAGAACGCCCGCCGCCGCCCCGAGCGGACGGCCCTCGTCGAGGGCGACCTGCGCCTCACCTTCGCCGAAGCCTGGCGGCGCTCCCTCGCCCAGGCCGGCGCGCTGGCCGCCCTCGGTGTACGGCCGGGCGACCGGGTCGCCCTGATGGCCCCCAACACCGCCGAGTTCCCGCTCGCCTACTACGCGGCCATGGCGGTCGGCGGTGTCGTCGTCCCCGTCCACCTGCTGCTCTCCGCCACCGAGGTGCAGCACGTCCTCAAGGACAGCGGCGCCACCCTGCTGCTCGCCCACCCCGCCCAGGAGGCCACCGCCCGCGCGGCCGCCGACCCCCTGGGCATCCGCGTGGTCGTCCTCGGTGAGGAGCTGGAGAAACTCGCGGTGGACGCCGAGCCGCCGCACTCCTACGTCACCCGGTCCGCGGACGACCCCGCCGTCGTCTTCTACACCAGCGGAACCACGGGCGTCCCGAAGGGCGCCGTGCTCAGTCACTTCAACATCGTGATGAACGCGACCGTGAACGCATTCGACGCCAACGACATCCGCCCCGACGACATCGCCCTGGGCGCGCTCCCGCTCTTCCACGCCTTCGGACAGACGGTCTCCCTCAACTCCACCTGGCGGGCCGGCGCGACGCTCGTCCTGATGCCCCGCTTCGACGCCGCCCGCGCCATCGAGATCATGGTCTCCGAGCGCGTCAACACCTTCCACGGCGTCCCCACCATGTTCGTCTCGCTGGCCGCCGCCGCGGCCGACGCCGCCGCCCTGCCCGAGCTGCGGCTGTGCGTCTCCGGCGGTGCCTCGCTGCCGGTGGCCGTGCTGGAGAGGTTCGAGTCGGCGTTCGGCGCCCGGATCCACGAGGGGTACGGCCTGTCGGAGACCTCCCCGGCCGCCACCGTCAACCAGTCCGTCTTCGGCACCCGCGCCGGGACCATCGGCCACCCGCTGTGGGGCGTGGACGCCGAGATCGCGAAGGCGGACGCCGAGGACCGGGTCGAGCTCCTCGGCCCCGGCGAACTGGGCGAGGTCGTCGTGCGGGGCCACAACGTCTTCTCCGGCTACCTCGGCCGCCCCGAGGCCACCGCCGAGGCGCTGGTCGACGGCTGGTTCCGCACCGGTGACCTCGGCACCAAGGACGAGGACGGGTTCCTGCGGATCGTCGACCGCAAGAAGGACGTCGTCATCCGCGGCGGCTACAACGTCTATCCCCGCGAGGTCGAGGAGGTCCTCGCCCGGCACCCGGAGATCGCCCAGGTCGCCGTCATCGGGCTCCCCGACGAACTGCACGGCGAGGAGATCTGCGCGGTCGTCGTCCCCGTACCGGGCGCCGAGCCCGGCGCCGCCGCGATCACCGAGTGGTCCAAGGAGCGCCTCGGCAAGCACAAGTACCCCCGCCGCGTGGAGTTCACGGACGAACTCCCGCTCGGCCCCAGCATGAAGGTGCTCAAGCGGGAACTGCGGACCCGGTACGCGGCGCGCTGAGCCACCGGCGCCCGGCCGGCCGGTGGGCCGTCCGCAGCATCGACCAGCGGCTCCTCGACCAGATCGTCATCGCGGCGACCGTGGCCGGAGCGCTCGAACTCCCGCTGACCCGACCGGGTGCGTACCCTCACCCCATGCCCGCGCACGTCCTGATCCTCGGCGGCACCACCGAGGCCCGCCGCCTCGCCACCGCCCTCGCCGCCCGCCCCGGCCTCCACGTCACCACCTCCCTCGCGGGGCGGGTGTCCCGGCCCGGCGCGGTCGACGGCGAGGTCCGCGTCGGCGGGTTCGGGGGCGCGGCGGGGCTGGCGGGCTGGCTGCGCGCGCACCGGGTGACCGCGCTGGTGGACGCGACCCACCCCTACGCGGAGCGCATCACGGTGAACGCCGCGGAGGCGGCACGGGCGACCGGAGTCCCGCACGCGGTCCTGCGCCGCCCCGGCTGGGACCTCGACGACGACTGGCACCCGGTGACCTCCCTGGAGGAGGCGGCACAGCTCGTGCCCCGCCTGGGACGCCGGGTCTTCCTCAGCACGGGACGGCTCGGACTGGCCGCCTTCACCCACCTGACGAGTGTTCAGTTCGTGGTCCGCTCGGTGGAACCACCGGAGCCGCCGCTGCCCCCGCACTGCGAACTCGTCCTGGCGCGAGGCCCGTTCACCCTGGCCGGCGAGTTGGCCCTGCTCCGCGCGCACCGCGTCGACGTACTGGTGACGAAGGACAGCGGCGGAGCGGCGACGGCACCGAAACTGGCCGCCGCCCGCTCGCTCTCGCTGCCGGTGGTCGTCGTACGCCGCCCTGAACCCCCCGCCAGAGTGAGGGCGTTGGCGAACACGGACGCCGTACTGGACTGGCTGGCCGGAGTCATTCGCCCCGAGGGTGCCTGCGCAGCAGATACGTGTCCATGATCCACCCCTTGCGCTCCCGCGCCTCCGCCCGCACCCGCTCGATCTCCGGACCGGCCTCTGCGAGCGGACCGGAGAGCAGGATCTCGTCCGGGGTACCGATGTAGGCGCCCCAGTAGATGTCGATGTCGTCCCCGGTGTACTGCCGGAACGCCTGGTGGGCGTCGAGCATCACGACCACGTCGTCCACCCCTTCCGGGAATCCCTCCACCAGCCGCCGCCCGGTGGTGATCTGCACCGGCCGCGCCACCCGGTTCAGGCCGGTCCGGTGCCGGGCGACCAGAGCGGAGACGCTGCTGATGCCGGGCACCACGTCGTAGCGGAACTCCACAGCGCCCCCCGCCAGCACCTCCTGGAGGATGCCGAGCGTGCTGTCGTAGAGCGAGGGGTCGCCCCACACCAGGAACGCGCCCGTGCCGTCCTTTGCGACCTCCTCCGTGATGAGCCGCTCGTAGATCCCCGCGCGTGCGGTGCGCCAGTCCCCGACGGCCGGCGAGTAGGCCGCACCGCCCGCCCTCCGGTCCCGCTCCGGGTCCCGGACCGCCACCACCCGGTACGACCCCTCGGGCAGATGCGCGTCCAGGATGTCCCGGCGCAGCCGCGTCAGATCACTCTTCACCTCGCCCTTGTCGAGCAGGAAGAACACGTCCGTGTCCCGCAGCGCCTTGACCGCCTGCAACGTGAGCTGGTCGGGGTCACCCGCACCGATTCCGATGACATGAATCTTTCGCACCCGCCGAGTCTGCCGCACCGGCCCGCGGGGGCCGGATACGGGGGCGGTGACGGGAACCGGGAGGCCCGCGGGAGACGTGGTGATGATCACGGCGGGAGCGACAGCGATCTTCCGCCCACCCGATGACGGAGGCTCAGCATGACGAGAACGACCCGCGCGGCACTGCTCCTGGCGGCCACGGCCCTCACCCCGGCCCTCCTCCTCTCCACCCCCGCGTCCGCCGCCGTCCCGGCCACCACGGTCTCGGTCACGGCGTCCACCCCGGTGGACCAGATGTCCGACGACGACGTCCGCGTCGCCATCTCCCGCATCCTCGCGGACCCGGCCAGCGGCAAGGCGGTCCTGCGTGAGGCCAACAAGGCCCTGGACGGCACGATCGACGACCAGCGGGCGTTCCTGGAGACGGGCTACCGGCTGGCGCAGGCCGAGGACGACCGGGTGGCCATAGCCCG
>NZ_JBSFFI010000004.1:64677-136375 GCF_053596035.1 Streptomyces sp. NPDC001781
CGAAGAGCGGCAAGGCCGTGATCCGGGAGGCGGGCAAGGCCCTGGACGGCACGATCGACGACCAGCGGGCGTTCCTGGAGACGGGCTACCGGCTGGCGCAGGCCGAGGACGACCGGGTGGCCATAGCCCGGATTCTCGCGGACCCGAAGAGCGGCAAGGCCGTGATCCGGGAGGCGGGCAAGGCCCTGGACGGCACGATCGACGACCAGCGGGCGTTCCTGGAGACGGGCTACCGGCTGGCCCAGGGCGAGGACGACCGGGTGGCCGCCCTCCGCATCCTCGCCGACCCCGGGTCCAGCGCCGCCCTCCGCGCGGCCGCCTCCGCCGCGCTCGACGGCACGCTGGAGGACCTGCGGTACTTCATCGCGGTGGGTCAGTACCAGGTGCACTAGTAGGGTCTTTCGTCTGGATCACGCCGGTTCAGGGAGCGGGGTCCGGCACGGCACCTCGGCGCTCGCGGGCCGACCCGCAAGGACCGACGAGCCCCCGGGGGTGCGGGCTCCGCGAGCCGGGCGGGGCCCTGCGGTCACCCCCGCCCCCGGCAGGGAGTCGCTTCCCGTCGCACATGGGTACTCGGCCCTTCCGGTGAGCCCGGACCGGCCGGGTCCCGTGGACGGAGGCAGCGCCCCATGTACGACAGTCCCCTCGCAGGCCGTACCGTCGTCGTGACCGGAGCCGCGCGCGGTCTGGGCGCGGCTCTTGCCGGAGCGTTCGCCGAGCGCGGCGCGCGACTGGCGCTGCTCGGCCTGGAAGGGCCGCGACTGGAGGAGGTGGCGGCCTCGCTCCCGCCGCCGGTGCTCGCTCTGGAGGTGGACATCACCGACTTCCGCGCACTGGAGCGCGCGGCGGTGGAGATACGGGACCGGCTGGGGCGGCCGTCCGTCGTCGTGGCCAACGCGGGGATCGCCGAGGGCGGTCCCTTCGCGGGGTCCGTGCCCGAGTCGTGGCGGCGGGTGATCGACGTCAACCTGGTCGGCAGTGCCCTGACCGCGCGGGCGTTCCTCGCCAACCTCCTGGGCACCTCGGGCTACTTCCTCCAGGTGGCGTCGCTGGCCGCGTTCGGCACCTCGCCGATGATGAGCGCCTACTGCGCGTCCAAGGCCGGCGTCGAGTCGTTCGCCCGCTCCCTCCAGGCCGAGGTCGCCCACGAGTCCGTCGGCGTGGGCATCGCCTACATCAACTGGACCGACACCGACATGACCCGCGACGCCGACCACTACCCCGTCCTCCGCGAACTCCGCGCCCACATGCCCGCCCCGGCCCGCAAGGTGTACCCGGCGCAGGTGGTCGCGGAGCGCCTGGTCCGCGCGGTGGAGCACCGGCGTACGTCGGTGTACGTACCGGCGTGGCTCCGGCTCGCCCAGTGGGGGCGCGCGGTGCTGCCGCCGGTCGTACGGCACGTCTCCGGCAGGGCGCTGCCCCGCCTGCAGGCCGAGCGGACGCTGCCGCCTACGGGGTTGCTGGGTGCGGGGGGAGCGGCCGACGAGGCGTGGCGGGAGGGGCGGCGAGCGTGAGGCGGGGTGCCTCGACGGCGGCGTCTACGGGGGCAGTGGTCTGTTCCACCCGCCCGGCGAGGTCTCCGGCCCAGGCGGCGAGGCCGGGGAGATCCAGGCCGTAGGGGCGGGACCGGTTCTCCGCGGACCAGGCCGTCACCGCCGCCGCGCCCCGGCGCAGGAGGCGAGGGCCGCCCGTGGTGTTGCCGCGGGCGGAGTGGGTGAGGCCCACGGCGATCTGTGCGAGCCCGCGCCACAGCTCGCGTTCGGCGTCGGGACCGGACTTCCAGGCGTCCTCGAACACCTCGTGCGCGTGGAACGGCTTCCCGGCGTCCAGCAGCGTCTGCGCCTCCGCGACCGTCTCCTCAGGGCTGCGCAGCACCCCTTCGGGCTGCCGCTCGACCCCCTCGACCCCGTACGGCAGGGGCCGTCCCAGCCCGTCGCGGGGCCGCGCGTTCCTCGCCCGCCCCTCGGTGTCCCGGTCGCGTCCGCCGGTCGCTCCGCCCGCCTCTGCGTCTGCCATGCGGCCGATTCTGCCCCTCGGGTCCACCACCCGCTTCGGCGGAGTCCCGTACGTGGGGTAAAGTGCTGTTCGCGCGATCACGCGGGTCACCGCGAGTCAGTGCATCGGGACGTGGCGCAGCTTGGTAGCGCACTTGACTGGGGGTCAAGGGGTCGCAGGTTCAAATCCTGTCGTCCCGACTGGAGACAGTCGCAGATCAGGGCCGGTTTCGGAGCAGTCCGAAACCGGCCCTCGGTCGTCCCGGGGACCAGTTGGAGACCGGGACACACGGATCGAGCGCTGCGTCGCGGTGATCACCCGGCCGGGGTGGACCGTGGTGACACGCGAGCCGGCTTCCCCGGCGCGCAGCGCGTCGGCGAAGGCCCGCGCGGCGAACCTGCCGACCGCGACCACCCTGACCTCCAGCGTGTCCCGCCACGCCTGGGCCGGATTCCGGGCGACCGGTCCGAGCGTGGCGACTGCGGCGCTGTGCACCAGCAGGTCAAGGCGCTCGATGCCGGCCACGGCCTCGGCCAGGCCCGCGTGGCCGGTCAGTTCCACGGCGAAGGGCCGCGCCCGCGCCAGGAGCCCTGGAAGCCGCCCGCCCGGTGCCCTTCGCCCGGTTCTCCCCGGAGGCGCCGGCGAGGAGCGTCCGGCAGACGGTCACCGACCCCGCGATGGTGGCCCGCGCCAGGCGCCTGGGCGAACTGGTCGCCAAGGAACGAGGAGTGGACACCGCCTGCGGCATCCTCGAGCAATCGGCGGAGGCGTCGAAGGGCGCGGCCTGAGCCGCTACGCCGACAACCGGTAGGCGGACAGCCGCACGGAGAGAGTGACATGGGACGGCGCCGGCAGCCGCTGGATCCGTTCGCCGTCCTCCCGCGCATCACGGTGCCAGGCATTGGGCCCCATGCCCACGAGCTGAGCCAGAGCCTGGTGATCGAGCGCCATGGTCCGCGTCAGGCGCTCCGTGGCGACTGCCGAGAAGTGCGGGGCGAGCTGCTCAGCCAGACGCGACTCCTTGCCCTCGTCCACCTGCAGCAGACCGAGTGAGCCGATGATTTCCTGCAGGTGATCGGGCAGGGGTGTGACGACAAGAAGGACACCACCGGGATGCAGGATCCGGTGCAGTTCGGGACCGTTGCGGGGAGCGAACGTGTTGATCACCATGGCGGCGCTGTCGTCCCGCAGCGGAAGCGTCTGCCAGGCGTCGGTGACGGCGGCCGCTATCCGCGGATGCGCCTTCGCGGCACGTCGCACGGCGAACTTGGAAATGTCCAGCAGCAGCCCGTCGAGGTCGGGGAACGCGTCCATGACCTCCGCGTGGTAGTGGCCCGTCCCGCCGCCGATGTCGACGACACAACCGGGCACAGCCGGGTCGGACGTCCGCCGAGCCAGCTCGACCAGCGCGTGCGTCACGGGGGCGTAGTGCCCCGCCGACAGGAACGCGTCACGCGCTTCCACCATTTCCTTGGTGTCCGCGCGCAGCTTCGTCGCCCCCGGAAGCAGATTGACATAACCCTGCTTCGCTATGTCGAAGGAGTGTCCAAAGGGGCAGGAAAGCGCGCGGTCGCCCAGGGACAGCGAGGCACCGCAGTGCGGGCAGGCGAGGTGTCGCACGATCCTTCTGAGCATGAGGCACCGTTCCTTCGCGCGCGTCGGCGGCCCGGCCAACCCTAACGCAGGCGCCCGCACCGGCAGTCGACCGGAGTCGGGGGCGGAGAATCCCCGCGCCATGTGTCCGCCGCCGGTGAACCCCACTGGCGCGCACGACATCACCAGCGGCCGAATTCCCGGGCAATTGCCCAAGGAATGCCGTGCATGCGGCCTCGCCAATTCCTACTGCGCCGACAGCAGCCCCGTTGCGTCGACGTGACAGCCCGTTTCGATCGACCGGGAGTTGTGACGACCTCGAGGAATCGTGCGCGGTGCTCGCGCGACACAGCGGTCGTCGGCATGTCCTGCCGCTCCTGGCCTCGATGAGTTCCGCGGACGGACGAAGACCGTGATCGTGTCGTCCGGCATGGGTCTCGCGCCGCGCGCCGGGATGCCCGCCCTCGCCGTCGGCCCCGTGGCGGGCGGGGCCAAGGTCACCGCGCAGGCCCGTGCCCGCGGCCGGCCCGAACGGCACGACACCGCCGCACTGGACCGGTGGTGGGACTGGTGCCCCACCTCCGGCCGCGCCCTCGCCGCGCCGCACCGCCGACGGCTTCCGTGACCGCGTCGCCGGACTGCGTGGCCGGCCTGCTACGCCTGCTGGGCCCGCGGTGAGCGCCGGCCGGTCACGGGTGGAAGCGCCACCGGCCCTCCGAGACGACGTCCGTCTTGCCGTCGCGCACACGGAGCGCCGTGTCGTCGTCGATGAAGTGGATCGGGAAGTCCGCCCGAGCGACGATGCGATCCGCCCAGGCGTCGTCGCGTTCGGGGAAGTCCGGTGAGTACAGATGGGGCTTCAGGTACGAGTCGAGGAGACCGAAGGGCGGGGTCACGGTGGTCGCGTCCAGCAGATGGAGGTCCGCCGTGTCCCCGAGGACGTCCGCCGAGTGTGTGGTGAGATGCCGGCTGAGGATCATCGATCCGGCGCTCAGCCCCACGTAGACCCGGTCCGCCAGCGCTTCCAGGAAGCCGTCCGCCAGGCCGTTTCCGGTGATGCTGCGGGCGAGGTGATAGTGGTTGCCGCCGCCGGCGTAGATGACGTCGGCGCGCAGCAGCCGGTCGAGCACGAGCCGCCGCGGCAGGCCGTTGAGTTCCAGGATGTCGAACTCCCGCCAGCCCAGCCCGTGCACGCGGGCCATGTCGGCGAGGAGCCATCCGTGGTCGCCGGACTCGGCCATGGACGCCGTGGGGACGTAGACGATGTTCGCCGAGCCGAACGGCTTTCCCACCATGTCCCGCAGGGCGTCCCTGAGCGTCTCGTTGCGCAGGCCGGCCGACGTCAGCAGAAGTTCCATCGGCCGACCCAATCACGTGCGCCGGACTCGGGCAACGCCGCGCAGCGAGCGCCGGGCCGGCTCAGTGGCCGTACCCCCGAGCCGTCACCCTGGTCGAACTGCCGTGTGCCCCCGCCGTGCCGTCGTGGGCAAGCGGGTGAGCCGGGCGCGCCGCTCAGGCGCCGGGGAGGAAGAGGCAGAACAGATGGCCGTGGGGGTCGCGCAGTACGCGGACGTCGTCCTGCGGCTGGTGTTCCTCCACCGTGGCACCCAGGGCACACGCGCGTTCGGTCTCGGCGGTGAGGTCGTCGACCTGGATGTCGAGGTGGGCCTGCATCTGCTGGTCGCCGGGGCGGGACGGCCAGGCCGGGGGGCGGTGATCCCTCTCCAGCTGGAAGCTCAGGCCGGGGCGTTCGCGCTCCGGGGACCTGAGCCGGACCCAGTCGGGCTCACGGTCGACCTCTTCCCAGCCCAGCAGGGCGCGATAGAAATCGGCCAGCGCGGGTGGATCCGGGGTGCTGAGGACAAAGGCTGCGAGCAGGTTCGTCATGGTCCGTCCCTGCCCGCAGCCCTTTCCCGTACGCGTCCCCGGAAATCAATTCGGAGATCAGCCTCCGACGTACCAGTGGAATCCGCCGTTGTTCGCCGCCGCGATCATGAGGATGGCGAAGACCACGAGGTCCACGATGCCGAGAACCACGGCCGCCTTCGCCATTCCACGACCGCCCTGGGCACCCGACCGACGTGCCGCGACCATTCCGAAGATGATCGCCAGCGGGCCGAGAACGACATTGAGGAAGAAGAATCCGACAATGCCGCACACCAGGCCCGCGATGGCGAGGCCATTGGTCCGCGAACCGGATCGAGCGGCCGGCTGGCCACCGTAACTGGTCATGAGAACTCCCGTTCCATGAAATGGGGAATGCCGGTGCTTTGCGTGTCTGGGCTCCGTGTGCCCAGGGGGAGTTGCGGCATTCCCCAGGAAACCCGGGATGAAGCGGAACCTGTGATTCACGACTTTCCCGCTGGTTCCGGCAGTTTGATCGCCACGGGCTCCGGCGCCCGGCGCCGAGGTGCGACGGACGCCGGCGCCATCTTGCCGATCAGCAACGCCGCCGCGCACCAGCGCAGGCCGCTCACCGGTTCGCCGAGGAAGAGCGCGGCGCAGGACATGCCACTCCGTCCGCCGTGTCCCGGCAGATCACCAAGCTGGAGCGCGAGACCGGGTCCGTCCTGCTGGAACGGGACGGCCGAGGCGTGCGCCTCACCGCCGAGGCGCGCCGACTCGCCACCGCCGCACGGGAGATGTTGGCCGAACTGGGCTTACGGCAATCGGCGTTGGACGTGCGGCTCAGCGATGTGGAACCCCAGCCGCACGGCACCGCCATGCCCACCGCTCCCTGGGCGACCATGCCGACGGACAGATGGGGACCCGGCGGTCAGCGGTGGGTGTGCCGGCCGCCGGGGCGGGTGTGCCACGGCTGGCTCGTCCGCACCCTCCGTGAGCCGGGCTCGGCATCGGGCTCGTGCCCCGGCTGGGGCGCGGGCCGCTGGCGTCCGATGCGGTGGAGGTGCCGCCCGATCCGGCACCGGTGCGCCGGCTGTACGCCCTGTGGCGTACCGGGCGGGCGGCCGGCCCGGCGGTCGTGGAGACGGTGCGGGCGCTGAAGGAGGGATGGGTGGCGCCACCCGAGATGCCCGCGTGAGCGGTCACGGGGGCGGCGAGGCAGACGCTTCGGAGCTTCGTGACGACCGGGCGCCAGACCGATTCCCCCGCCGTCAGGGCGCTACTTGGGTCTCCGCGGGGTATCGGGTGCTCACCCAGGCGCCGATTCCGGTGATCTGAGAAGGGCCCGGAGCACAGGGGGAGCATGATGAGTACCGCGTCGGCGAAGCGGCTGCGCAAGAGCGCGTCGGACGTGTTCGGTTGGCAGGAGTTGCGGCCGGAGCAGCTGGTGGCGATGGAAGCGGTGATGGAGCGGCGGGACACGCTGGTCGTGATGCCCACCGGGGCAGGGAAGTCGGCCGTCTACCAGGTGCCGGGGCTGCTGCTGCCGGGACCGACCGTCGTGGTGTCACCGCTCGTCGCTCTCCAGCGGGACCAGGTGCGGGGCCTGCTGAGTCGGGACGGCACGGAGGCGGCGGCGGTGAACTCGTCCCAGAGCGGCAGCGAGAACGCGGCGGTGTGGGACCGGATCAGCGAGGGCGACGTCGACTTCCTCTTCCTCGCGCCCGAGCAGCTCGCCAAGGACGAGGTGGTCGAGCAGCTCGCCGCCGCCGGACCCGCGCTGTTCGTCGTCGACGAGGCCCAGTGCGTGTCGTCCTGGGGGCACGACTTCCGCCCGGACTACCTGCGCCTCGGCCAGGTCATCGACCGGCTCGGCCGGCCCCCCGTACTGGCCCTGACCGCGAGTGCCGCCGCACCGGTCCGGGCCGACATCGTCAGCCGCCTGGGCATGCGGGACGTGCACGAGGTCGTCACCGGCTTCGACCGGCCCAACATCCACCTGGAGGTCGTCCCGTTCCGTGAGGCCGCGGTCAAGAAGCGTGCCGTGGTCGAGCGCGCGGCCGCCGAGGCCAAGCCCGGCCTTGTGTACGCCGGTACGCGCCGGGAGGCGGAGGAGTACGCGGAGGAACTGAGCCTGCTCGGGCTGGACGCGGCCGCGTACCACGCCGGGCTGCCCGCGGGGGAGCGGGGCGACGTGCACGACCGGTTCATGGCGGGCGAACTGGACGTGGTCGTGGCGACCTCCGCCTTCGGGATGGGCATCGACAAGCCGGACGTCCGCTTCGTGCTGCACGCCTCCGTCCCCGGCTCCCTGGACGCGTACTACCAGGAGATCGGCCGCGCCGGCCGGGACGGCGAGGAGGCCCGCGCGATTCTCGCCTACCGGCCCCAGGACCTCGGCCTGCAGCGGTTCTTCGCGGCCGGACGCCCGGACCCGGACACCGTCACCCAGGTCGTGAGCACGCTGGAGGCACACGACGGCCCCGTCCCGCCGACCGAGCTGCGCGACGAGACCCACCTGACGGCGAGCCGCCTGACGGCCGTCGTGAACCTCCTGGAGCAGGTCGACGCCGTCCACACCACCGAGGACGGCGAACTGGCGAAGACCGGCCGGTTCGACCCGGCCACCGCCGCGCGGCAGGCGATCGAACTGGCCGACGCCCACCAGCAGCTGGAACGCTCCCGGGTCGACATGATGCGGGGCTATGCGGAGGCCACCGGCTGCCGGCGCCGGTTCCTGCTGGGCTACTTCGGGCAGAGCGGCGACCAGGACGAGTCCTGCGGCGCCTGCGATCGGTGCGAGGCGGCCGAACTGGCCCAGGTGGGTGGCGCGGAGGGCGGGCCCGCCGTGCTGGCCGGTACGGGTGGACCGATACCCGAACCGGTCTCCCCGGCGCCCGCCGGGGATGAGCATCCCTTCCCGCCCGGCACCCTCGTACGGCACGAGCAGTGGGGACAGGGATCGGTCATGAGCGAGGAGAACGAGCGGCTGACGGTGCTGTTCGAGGCGGTGGGGTATCGCACGCTGTCTCTCCAGGTCATCAACAAGAACCAGTTGCTGACCGTGTGCTGAGGATGTGCGGCGGCCACATGTGAGTCCACCCCACGTGGTCTCCCCGCATGTGGCCCCGCCCATATGCGGCCTCCGTCCAGGAGACGGACCCCACACATGGAGACCGCGAGCCCCTCAGCGCGGCCCCCGCACCACGGCCAGCGACACCGCGGCCGCCGCGAACCCCAGCACCGCGCCCGCCGCGACATCTCCCGGATAGTGCACGCCCGTGTGGACGCGGGAGTACCCGACGGCGACCGCCAGCGAACCCAGCGGGACGGCGGCCGGAGGCAGGACGACCCCCACCGCGGTGGCGAACGCGGTGGCCGAGGCCGTGTGGCCGGAGGGGAAGGACGCCGACTCGGGCATGGGCACGTACCGGGCCACCGCGACCTGCGCCGCCTCCCAGTCGGGCCGGTGACGCCGCACCATCCGCTTGCCGAACAGGTTCGCCGCCGCCGACGCGAGCGTGACCGAGACGACCCCGGCCAGCGCCGCGCGGCGCGGCCGGCCCGGCAGCAGCGCGAGGGCCGCCGCGGCGCCGAGCGAGATCTTCGAGTGGTCGGCCGCGTGCGACAGCAGCCGCAGCGCCCGGTCCAGCGCGGGCGTCGGCGTGGCGGCCACGGCGGCGTACAGCGCGCCGTCGACCGCGCGCAGGTCGCCGAGGACGGTGGGGACGGTACCGCGGTCAGGCATGCTTCTCTCCCGGTGCTGTGTGCTCCGCCGGCGCCGTGCGCTCGACCGGGCCGAACGCCAGGACGAGCAGTCTCCGCCAGTCGATGGGGGGCGCGGGCGGCGGCACCCCGGGACGGTCCCGGGGCAGCAGCACCCGCAGCGCGCCCGGCCGTACCGAGCAGGTGACCGGTGTGCGCAGCCACAGTGCCTCGCCGTCCACCGCCACCGGGATCTGCTCCTCTCCGGCCGTCACCTCGGCCCGGTGCGCGGTCGTCACGGTGAGCCCGGGCGCCTGCGAGCCCCGTACGGCCAGATCCGCCGCCTGGGCCGCGTTCTCCACCCTGATCCCGATGACGCCCAGCTCACCCGTGTCCAGTCGCGGCCGGCGCCCCCCGCCGCTCAGCTCGTCGGGCGAGACGTACGGGTTGTTGCTGATCAGGAGGGCCTGCTGCCCGGCGAGGCGGTCGCCGTCCAGGTTCGCGCCGAGCCGCCGCACGCCCTCGCCGGCCAGCAGGTCCGGCATCAGATCCAGGGCGGTACCGGTCTTGTTGTCGCGGTACTCGGGGCTCTGCACGATGTCCGCGTACACGCCGAAGGACACCGTGTTGACGAAGGGGCGGCCGGAGACGTCGCCGAGATCGACACGGACCTCCTCGCCGTCGGTCAGGGCGTCGAGGCAGCGGGCGGGGTCGGTGCGGTCGAGGCCGAGGTCCATGGCGAAGTGGTTGCGGGTGCCCGCGGAAATCACGAGAAACGGCAGGTGGTGCTCGGCGGCGACCGCCGCGACCAGCGCCTGCGTGCCGTCGCCGCCGGCCACCCCGAGCAGATCGGCTCCCTCGGCGACGGCCCGCTCGGCGAGCTTGGTGACGTCGGCCGGCTGCGAGGGGTCGAGCTTGATCACGCGCGCGCCCAGGTCCTCCGCCCGCTTCACGAGGCCGAAGCGGCCGACCTTGCCGCCGCCGGACTCCGGGTTCATGATCAGCACCGGCCGTTTCGGCGGACGCGCACGGGTGGGCCGCTGGGGCCGGTGCGGTCGCGCCGCACGCAGCGCCGCGCGGCCCGTGAAGGCCGCGACCGACCAGCACGCGGCGGAGACCAGCGCGACCAGCCACAGACCGCTGCGCGTGATGAACACCAGGAAGCCGATCGGCGCGGCGACGGCGACGAACGCTCCCAGCAGCCGCATCACGCCCCGCCGGGCCAGGAACCACCAGACGCCGGCGGCGAAGAGCACCAGACCGACCACCGCCGCCAGGGCCACGAACAGCCCGCCCCCGCCGACCGCGAGCAGCAGCACCACCGCGGCGCCGATCGCCGCCACCACGGCGCACCGCGCGAGCAGCCGGGCCGTCAGGCCCGCCCGGGACCGCGCCGTTCGTGCCCCGCCCATGACGTCCTCCTGGTAGATCTCGCCCGCCCCGCCCCACCAGCCTGACGCAGAGCCCCGCCCGGAGGGTTGTTCCGGTCGGCTATACGGGTCCGAGGACCGTCCCGAGACCGCCGAACGCAGCGGGCGGTATGCGCTGACGACGCGCAACCGGGCCGGATCCGCCGCATGACGGAAGCCACTCGGCCGGAGAAAAAGCAACTTCGACACGGCCCGCCGATGCGGCTACCTTCGCCCCGTCTTCGGCCCCGGGGAGAGACACTTGCCACAGCTGGCCCTGTACACGTTCGGCGTCCTGAGGTCACCCCTCGCCGATGCCACACCTCTCACAAGCGAGTTCTACGACATCGGCGCGGCCGTCTACCGGAAGATCAGCCGGCATCCCGGGTACCTCGCTCACGCGGAACCGGCACAGGGCGGCCGGGGCGAGCTGTTCGGCGCGGACTGGGGGGCGTGGGGAGACTTCGCCGTACCCGCCTGGTACGACAAGGGCCGGACGGCGGAAACCACCGCCCTGGCCGCGACCCTCTCCCTCTGGACCGGCCCGCACCACGCCTTCGACGCCGTCCACAGCGGCCTGCACGGCGAGGCCCTGAAGCGGCGTCACGACTGGTTCGAGAGAACAGGGCACCCCAGTCACGTCTTCTGGTGGACCGCCGACGACGTGACGCCCACGTGGCAGGACGGCGTCACCCGACTGGAACACCTGCGGGACCACGGTTCCGGTCCGCGCGCCTTCACCTTCCGCCAGGCGTTCACCGCCGACGGCACCGCGCTCACGGTGTCACGATGGCGAAGTCCGGGTCCGGCTCGCTGAGGTGGCCGAACAGTTCGGCCAGCTTCTCCGGGTCGCCGGTGATCTCGGCGCGGCCCTCGGCGGCGAGGTCACCCAAGGACGTGGCGCCGAGGAGCAGCGCACGGAGGTCGGTGTCCGCGAGGGCGATCTCCGCGTCGGGGGCCCGCTCGCCGGGGGTCTCGCCGACCGTGTGGATCAGGACGCCGTTGCGCAGCCGCAGGGACACCGGGTCGCCGTCACGCAGCCGGAACCGGATGGCGAGGTCGGCGTCCCAGCTCCGGGGGCCGTCGACCCGGATCGCGAGGGAGCCGAGGAGCTGGGTCAGAGGGAGGGCGCGCATGATGTCGGGCGAGGCGGCAGCCGCGGGGGTGCCGACCGGGCCCTCGCGGAGCTCGAGAGCACCGGTGAGGTAGAAGTTGCGCCAGGTGCCGTTCTCGCTGCCGTACCCGAGCTGTTCGAAGGCCTCCGCCTGGAGGCCACGGGCCTCGGCGTTGTCGGGGTCGGCGAACAGGACGTGGTTGACGACCTGGACGACCCAGCGGAAGTCGCCCGAGGCGAAGGACTCGCGGGCGCGGCGCAGCACGGCGTCGGCTCCGCCCATGAAGTCGACGTAGCGGATGGCGGCCTCGACCGGCGGGTGTTCCCAGAGGTGGGCGGGGTTGCCGTCGAACCAGCCGAGATAGTGCTGGTAGACCGCCTTGGTGTTGTGGCTGACCGAGCCGTAGTAGCCATGGGTGTGCCAGGCACGCTCCAGGGCCGGGGGCATCCGCATGGCCTCGGCGATCTCCAGCGGTGTCATGCCCTCGTTGAGCATGCGCAGGGTCTGGTCGTGCAGATACGCGTACAGATCCCGCTGCTCGGAAAGGAAGCCGAGGACGCGGTCCGTTCCCCACGTCGGCCAGTGGTGGGAGGCGAAGGCCACGTCCACATGGGGGGCGAACAACTGGATCGCCTCAGTGAGGTAGTGCGCCCACACGTGTGGGTTGCGCACCTGGGCACCGCGCAGGGTGAGCAGGTTGTGCAGGTTGTGGGTGGCGTTCTCCGCCATGCACAGCGCCGCGTGGTCCGGGAAGTGGATGTTCAGCTCGGCCGGGGCCTCGGTGCCCGGCGTGAGCTGGAAGACCATGGGGATGCCATCCACTGTTTCCGTCTGCCCGGTGTGTGTGACAGAGAGGGTGGGCGGGATCAGGGTGACCGTACCGGTGGACGTGGTCTGTCCGAGCCCGGCGCCGATCTGCCCGCGCTCACCGGTGGGCAGGGCGGCCCCGTACATGTAGGCGGCTCGGCGCCCCATGGCCGTACCGGCGTAGACGTTCTCGCTGACCGCGTGCTCCAGGAAACCCCGGGGGGCGATGACCGGCACCCCGGCGGCCACGTCCTCGTCGCCGAGCACACCTCGGACGCCCCCGAAATGGTCGACGTGGCTGTGTGTGTACAGCACCCCGGTGACCGGGCGGTTCCCGCGGTGACGGCGGTACAGCGCGAGAGCCGCTGCGGCGGTCTCCGTACTGATGAGGGGGTCGATCACCAGCACCCCGCTGTCACCCTCGACGATCGTCATGTTGGACAGGTCGAAGCCCCGGACCTGGTAGATGCCCCCGGTCACCTCGAAGAGGCCGTGCAGGGCCACCAGCCGGCTCTGCCGCCACAGGCTGGGATTCGCGGTGGGCGGGCACTCCCGGTCGAGGAACCCGTACGCCGCCAGGTTCCACACCTCGCCGTCGTCGCCGCGCACCACGGTCTCCTCGGTGGTGCCGACGAACCCCCGGCGCGCGTTCTCGAAGTCCTGCACGTCGTCGAAGGGAAAGCGCTCGCCGATCTCGGCGTTACCCCTGTTGACAGCTGGTTCTGCGGCGCTGTTACCGGCCATGCGGCGACTCCCTCGAGGTGACACTCGGCCCCGCCCACCCTTACCCACCGCCGTGGCGCGGGCGAGCGCACCCGCCCGTTCGGGGGAGCAGGCCCGATGACCGACGCGCTGCGTTCCGGCGGCACGGACATGTACGGCTTCGCGCAGAACCGGACCTGGAATTCAACGTGGCGACGGGCAACGGGTTCCGCTCACCTCGCCCAGCCGCGGCAGGACACCTTCGAAGAGAGGGACTCATGTCGTCCGGCCGCTCGCCGGAGCGGGAGCCGGTCAGTGCGGGAGCGGCCGCCCTGGTGACGCCGGCCGCCTTCCGCGCCGTCGGCCGCCGCACACCCGACCCGGACATGGTCCCGCCCCGGCGCAGGTGATCGCCGGAGCGGAGGCGGTGCGCCCGGAGTGCGTCCCGACGTCGTGTTGCGCATCCTGGTCGGGGAGGTGCCGTGGAAGGCGACGCCCGACCCGAACTGCTCGTGTGCCGGGTCATGGCTTTCCCGCGCGAACGCGTCGCCGCCCTCGCCCTCCCCGACGGCCCCGGGGCGGCGGAGGCCGCACGCGCCTGTTGTGAGCGGCACCTGCGCGCGTGGGGACCGGACGCGGAGGTCCGTTTCGACGGCCGGCTCATCGTCAGCGAGTTCGCCGGAAACGCGGTCCGCCACGGCTCCCCACCGGCCCTCCTCCGCCTCATCTTCGACCAGGCCCTCACGATCGAGGTCTCCGGCGGCGGCGGCAACGCGCCTCTGCTGCAGCACGCGCAGGAGGGGGACGAGGGTGGCCGGGGGCTGTTCATCGTCCCCCAGTTCGCCGATCGGTGGGGTACCCGGTACGAGAGCGGGAGCGGCAAGACGATCTGGGCGGAGGTGGACACGCCGGGGGAGCGGGACGCGGGTGAGGCAGGGGGCTGACTCGACGGCACACCGGCATCCGGGCGTACTCGCGTGGCCGGCCGGCGGGGTCCGCGGGGGCGGGGCTCGTCCGCCGCGTGACTCCGAGCGGGACGCGGCCCACCCGCGGACACCGGAGCGGCCGAGGAGTCCCTCGTCCGGAGGGACTGCCCCCACGTCCGAGGAGTCCCTCGTCCGGAGGGACTGCCCGCACGTCCGAGGCGGGGCCGTCCGGCAGAACCTGGCTCGTCGGCGTGGCGTGGCGGCTTCGGAGTTCCCCGGTGTCCGGCCACACTCTGATCGCGCCTACTCTGCGTAACCGAGGGCTCCCGTGACCGCGCGTATCGCCCAGGGCCCCTTCACGCGGTGGGCGCCTCTGTTCCCCCACCCGTTCCGAAGTCGGAGGAGCCCCCTGGTGCCCAGCGACAAAAGGGCCGTCGAGTGCCCGTTCGATTACAGTGAGGCGCTCGAGTTCGATCCCGCGCTCGCCGATCTGATGCGCCGGGACACCCCGGCCCGCGTCAGACTGCCCTACGGCGAAGCCGACGCCTGGATCGTCACCGGCTTCGACGACGTCAAGAGGGTGACCACGGACCCCCGGCTGAGCCGGGCCGGTATCACCGCCCACGACTACCCCCGGCTGACGCCGGAGCCCATCGTCTCGCCCGAGTCGATCAACGTCATGGATCCGCCGCACAGCAGCCGGGTCCGCCAACTGGCCTCACAGGCGTTCACCCAGCAGCGGGCCGACGAGATGCGGCCCCGGATCGTCCGGCTCGCGGACAGCCTCCTGGACGAGATGGAGGAGCACGGTCCGCCGGCCGACGTGGTGGAGATCCTGGCCGACACGCTTCCCCAGCACACCGTCATGGACCTGCTCGGCGTCCCGCGCGAGGACTGGGCGCGCACGCAGGATTCCGTGCGCCGGCTGCTGGTCGTCGGGGCCGGGACCAAGGAGGCCGCCGTGGCGGCCAAGGCCGATCTCACGTCCTACTTCGGCGAACTCGTCCAACAGCGCCGGAAGTCGCCGGGCGAGGACCTCATCAGCCTGATGGCCGAAGCCCGGGACGGCGAGGACTGCCTCAGCGACCGGGAACTGGCGATCACCGCGCTGACCCTGGCACTCAGCGGGCAGGACACGGCGACCTGCCAGATCGGCAACATCGTCTATCTGCTCCTCACCTGCCCCGAGTTGGCGGACCACCTCAGGCGCCGTCCCGAGGACCTGACCGGAGCGCTGAACGAGATGCTCCGCTACATCCCCTTCCGCAACGGCGTCGGAATCCCCCGGCTGGCTCTCGAGGACCTGGAACTGGGCGGCGCGCAGATCCGGGCGGGAGACTTCGTCCACGTGTCCTACCTCGCTGCCAACCGCGATCCGGAGCGCTATCCGAACCCGGACGTCATCGACATCCACCGGCCCAGCCGTCCGCACATGACGTTCGGCTGGGGCGGACACCGCTGCATCGCCGTTCCCCTGGCCATGGCGGAACTCGAAGTGGCCATCGGGCGGCTCCTGGAGCGCTTCCCCGCACTGCGGCTGGCCGTGCCGCCGGAGCAGGTGCGCTGGGACACGGAGACGATCCGGCGGTTTCCCCTGGAGCTGCCGGTGGCCTGGTGAACCGGTGCTCGCCGCGCTCCGGTACGCGCTCTGCCGCGGCCCGCCCGGCCGGTGGAGGTGCCGGCGGACGACGGCGTGTCGCAACAGCGGAGCAGTCGACGCCCACGAGGAAACCCGGCCCGGCCGAGCGATGCCGAGAGAGCCGGGGCAGCGCCGGACCTGTTCCGGCGGTGGACGGATGGCGGGGCACGGCTGCCGCAGGGCGGCGTAGGGCGTGCCTGCGTCAGGTGCGTCGCGGGTTCCGCGTTGTCGGCCGGCGGAAGCGCGGTGTCTCCGGAAGGGGCGGTGGGTTTGCCCGTCCCGAGGCCGGACATCCGTGCGTTGAGCCCCTGGCGGGAGATCGGATGCGGACCGCATCCACCTCCTGGGGCCGGAGTATGGAGGTGTCGTCCATGACCGCCGAGAACATCTGGAGCTACGGCCCGACCGCCGGACACACGCCGGACGCCGATCTGAGCGGGTACAAGGTCGAGGCGCTCGACGGGCACATCGGCAAGGTGGACAAGCACTCGAACGACGTGGGTGAGCAGTACATCGTCGTGGACACGGGGGTGTGGATCTTCGGCAAGGAGGTGCTGCTGCCGGCCGGGACCATCACCGGGATCGACCACGAGGAGCGGACGCTCCACGTGGCGCGGACCAAGGAGCAGATCAAGGACGCGCCCGAGTTCGACAAGGACAAGCACCTGGGGGACGCCGCCTACCGCGACCAGATCAGCGGTCACTACGGCCGGCACGGCTCGGGGCACTGAGCGGGGCTTTCGCAGCAAGGCGCAGGAGCAGGGCCCGGCGGTCCGGGGGATCGACCGCCGGGCCCTGCTCCTGTTTCCGTCCCCGACGGGACTCCGTACGAGACTTCTACAGCAATGTAGACGATGATGGTGGACGGGACCGGCCGGTCCCGCCCGTCACCCCCCGCTGGGAGGAACCGCCCCCGATGTTCGGCCTGAGTGAAGTCGCCCTGCTCCTCATCGTGTTGATCGTCCTCCTCGGCGCACGGAAACTGCCCGGACTCGTCCGCTCGGCCGGCCAGGCCACCCGCATCTTCCAGAGCGAGGCCCGCGCCCTGCGCACGCAGGACGCCCCGCCCGCCGGCAGCACCGTCGTCGAGGGCACCGTCCTGCCCCGCGACGAGCGGAGCTGAGCCGCCCCGACGGCGGCCTACGATCTACGCACGGCGGAGGGAGCGGGCGTGAACGACCAGGGGCGTACCCGGCGACGGGGGCAGGGCGAGCTGGAGGGGCTGGTGCTGTCCGCGTTGCGCCAGGCCCGCACGCCCGCGTCCGCCGGCTGGGTGCAGGAACACCTCGGCGGCGACCTCGCCTACACCACCGTCATCACCATCCTCACCCGCCTCCTCGCCAAAGGCGCCGTCACCCGCGAGCGGGTCGGCCGCTCCTTCGTGTGGACCCCCGTCTCCGACCAGGCCGGCCTCGCCGCACACCGGATGCGCAAGGTGCTGGACGGCGAGAGCGACCGCGAGGCGGTGCTGTCCCGCTTCGTCACCTCCCTCGCACCGGACGACGAACGTCTTCTGCGTCACCTGCTGGGCGAGTCGGGCCCGGACGGAGAAGGCTGAGAGAATCCATGGGCGTGTTCGTCCTGCTGCCGCTGGTGCTCCCCCTGACGGCGTGGCCGGTCGCCCGGCTGGCCGAACAGCGGCTGCATCCCCGCGCCGCTACCCGGCTGCTCACCGTCACCGCCTGCGTGCTGGCCCTGTGCAGCACGCTCTGCCTGACTCTCCTCATGGTGGTCGGCACCGCCCAGCTCCCCGGAAACCCCCTCCCGGACGCCTGGTCCGACGACGAGGTGCGCGAGGCCGTCCCGTACGACGAGGTGGCGGGCCAGATCGCGATTCCCGCCCTGGTCACCGTGCTCGCGGGCTGCTCGCGCGTGTTCTGGCGGCATGTACGGGTCCGCCGGCGCGCGGAGCGGAGCCTCGCGGGTCTGCCCCGGCGCACGGTCGCCGTACTGCCCGACCCGGAGCCCTACGCGTACGCCCTGCCGGGCCGGAGCCGGGGGCGGGTGGTGGTGTCGACCGGCATGCTGTCCCGGCTGGCCGCACGGGAGCGGCGGGCGCTGTTCGCGCACGAACGGGCGCATCTGGCCGGTGGCCACCACCGGTTCCTGCTGCTGGTCCGGCTGGCCGCGCGGGCCAACCCGTTCCTGCGCCCGCTGCGTACGGCCGTGTCGTACACCGTGGAGCGGTGGGCCGACGAGGAGGCGGCCGGGGTGGTGCGCGACCGGCAGACCGTGGCCCGTGCCATCGGGAGGGCGGCGCTGGCCTCACGGACGCACCCCCTCCTGGCCGGGTTCGCCGCTCCGGGACCCGTACCCCGCCGGGTGGCCGCTCTGCTGGGGCCCGCGCCCACCGCGCACGTCTGGCCTTCGCTGTTCACCGCCGTGGGAGTGGCCGCCTGGACGGCCGCGGCCGGGACGATGATCTCGGCGCTGTCCTCGGCCAATTCGGCGGTGACGCTCTTCCTCGTGCTGAAGGCGGCCACCCCCCTGTAGGGGCGGCCGCCTCCGGGCCCCGGACGCGTCTTTCAGAGGTCGAACTCGTGTGGCGGCAGGTCGAGGGCGAAGCACGCCTCGCGGACCACCGCCTGCTCGTCCTTGTCGAAGTCACCGTCGGCGCCGCCGATCACGATGCCGATCTGGATGACGGCACGTGCCTCGGCGGGCTTCTTCTTCGCCTTGGCGATCTCCTGGAGCACGCTGACCTTGCCGAAGTCGTAGTCGGCGGTCAGCCTGCCGAGGTTGTCCTCGAACCGGCGCTGGAGATCCATCGCGTCGAAGTTCTGCAACACCTCGTTCCCGGCGATGAGCTGGGCGACCCGGCGCCGTTCGGAGGGGTCCACGGTTCCGTCAGCGGCAGCCACCAGCGCGCACATCGCCATCGACGCGTCGCGGAAGGCGCCGCTCTTGAGATCGTTCTTCCGTGCCACCAACTGCGTCTGCATGGTGGTGGCGGATTCCTTGATGCGGTCCCACAGGGCCATGAGCACTCCAGATCTCGAATTCGGAAGGAGCCGCGCCGCTGCCCGGCTCCCGGATGTCCCCCGTCGGGGAACAGTTCTCGGTCCTCTTCGCCGTCCTCGAAGAAGTCGCCCACCCCGTCCACGGCCTCGGCCGCGACCATCCCGCCGGCCACGCCGCCGGCGCGTCCGGCCGCGCCCCCCCCGCGACGGCGGCGCCCGTCCCCGTGCCGGAGTGTGAACCGTGGCACGGTTCGGCTCCCATCGCCGCGCTTCTACAAGTCTGTAGAAGCATAGGCGGGGTCGTGGCCCCGGTCCACCGGCGAACCGGGGTGGCGCGGACGTTCCGTCGGTCCGGACGCGACGATCACGCCATGCCTGAGGCAGAGCCCGCCCCCCGCGCCTTCCCGGCCTGAAGGCCCACGGCGGACTCCGGGCCGACCTCTCCGCGCGCCGGGCGGGCCGGGCGGCGGCCGCGTCGACGGCGGCCCCGAGGCGGGTCCTGAGACGGGCTCGGGGGTCACCGGAAAGGGTGAACATCCATCGGTGTCAAGGCCCCGTAAGCGCGATTTTTGCGCGATCGTACGGCCGGGACGGGACAAGAAGCGGCGATTTGGCGGCGACTTGGGGCATCACCGACCATTGGGTCCGACCCGGTGTTCCGGGAGGGCCGTTCACCTGGCCTTTTCTCGTGAGCCAGGTCACCGCCCGTCCCCCCTCTGTGCCGGTCACGGCCAGTTCCGCGAGAGGTAACCCCCACCCATGCAGGTCACCGGGACCGCTCCGTCGCCGGCTCCGGCGGCGGGACCCCTCGGCGCCCCGGCCGAGGAACCGGGCGCCACCGCGACCAGGCACGCCCGCCGCTTCGGGCTGCCCGTCGCCACCGCCCTGGTCATGGGCAACATCATCGGCGGAGGCATCTTCCTGCTCCCCGCCTCCGTCGCCCCCTACGGCACGGTCAGCCTGGTCGCCCTCGGCGTCCTCACGGTCGGCGCCATCGCGCTCGCCCTGGTCTTCGGCCGGCTGGCCCAGCGCGACCCGCGCACCGGCGGACCGTACGTCTACGCCCGCGAGGCGTTCGGCGACTTCGCCGGGTTCCTCGCGGCCTGGGCGTACTGGATCACCACCTGGGTGTCCAACGCCGCGCTCGCCGTCGCCGCCGTGGGCTACCTGGACGTACTGGTCCCGGTCAGCCACCACCGCTGGACCGCCTGCCTGGCGGCCCTGGTCATCCAGTGGCTCCCGGCCCTCGCCAACTTCGCCGGCACCCGCTGGGTGGGCGCCGTGCAGCTCGTGTCCACGGTGCTGAAGTTCGTACCGCTGCTGCTCGTGGCGGTCGGCGGCCTGTTCTTCTTCGACCCGGACAAGCTCGGTCCGTTCAACGCGGGCGGGGGCAGCCCGGTCGGCGCGATCTCCGCGTCCGCCGCGCTGCTGCTGTACTCCTACCTCGGCGTGGAGTCCGCCGCCGTCAGCGCCGGCGAGGTCCGCGACGCCCGCCGCAATGTCGGCCGCGCCACCGTGATCGGCACCGCCGGTGCCGCCCTCGTCTACCTCCTCGGCACGGTCTCCGTCTTCGGGACCGTCGCCCACGACAGCCTGGTCAAGTCGACCGCCCCCTTCTCCGACGCCGTGAACGCCATGTTCGGCGGCACCTGGGGCGGCTGGGCCGTGGCGCTGGCCGCGCTGGTCTCGATGACCGGCTGCCTCAACGGCTGGACCCTGCTCAGCGCGCAGACCCCGTACGCCGCCGCGCGTGACGGGCTCTTCCCGGCCGCCTTCACCCGGCGCCGGCGCGGGGTGCCGACCGTGGGGGTCGGCGTGACGGTCGTGCTGTCCTCGCTGCTGACCGTCTACAACTTCATGGCGGGCTCGGCGCACGTCTTCGAGGTCCTGGTGCTGGTCACCACCTTCACCGCGACCGTGCCCTACCTGCTGGCGACGGCCGCGCAGCTCCACCACCTCGCCTCCGGCCGCCGCGACGAGGTCGACGGACGGCGGCTGGTACGCGACGCGGTCGTCGCCGCGGTCGCCGCGGGCTTCTCCGTCTGGCTGGTCGCGGGCGCGGGCTACGCGGCCGTCTACCAGGGCGTGCTGTTCCTGTTCGCCGGCATCCTGGTCTACGCCGTCATGGCCGGACGGCGGCGCCGCGCCGAAGGCTGACCCACCCGGAGCCCGGTGGCCTCCCTCAGGGCCCGCCGGGCTCCGGCGTACCCGCCACCCGCACAAGCGGAGCGCCTCCTACCGCTGGCGCCGGTGATCTTCGGCTGCTTACGGTGGCCCACCGATGACGGTTCTCGCGGACAGAGGTGATCAGACGGTGCAGCCGACCTTCGTACTGGTGCACGGAGCCTTCGCCAGCTCCTTCTCGTTCGCACCGCTCCAGGCCGAGCTGGGCCTGCTCGGGCACCGCTCGGCCGCTGTGGACCTGCCCGGCCACGGCTTCGCCGCCACCTACGCGCACGCCTACCAGGCACCGCAGGACCCCGAGGGACTCGCCGCCGCGCCCGGCGCGATCAAGGGCGTCACGCTCTCCGACAACGTGGCCCACCTGATCGTGGCGCTGGAGCGGGCCAAGGCGAACGGTCCCGTCATCCTCGTCGCGCACAGCCGGGGCGGCATCACGGCCACCGCCGCCGCCAACGCGCGGCCGGACCTGATCGACCGGCTGGTGTACGTCTCGGCCTGGGCGCCGGTCGAACTGGAGGCCGGGCAGTACTACGCCGAGCCGGAGATGGCGACGGTCGACCCCGCCTCGCTCGCCCTCGCCCTGGCCGGCGACCCGGCCGAGCTGGGTCTGCTGCGCGTCAACTTCCGCACCGCGGACCCGCGAGCCCTCGCCGCGCTCAAGGCCGCCTTCCTCGCGGACGGGACCGACGACGAGTTCCTGGTGTTCCTCAACACCTTCCAGCCCGACGAGAACCTCGACACGGGCACCGCGGCCGACCGGGCCCGGGCGGAGACCTGGGGCCGCGTCCCGAAGACCTACGTCCGCCTCGCCGACGACGCGAGCATGCCGCTCGCCCTCCAGGACCGGCTCATCCGTGAGGGCGACGCGCTGACCCCGGACAACCCCTACGACGTCCGCACCCTCGCGGGCAGCCATCTGAAGTGGCTGGTCGAACCCGCGCCGGCGGCCCGCGTCCTCGGTGAACTCGCCGCCCTCGTCGACCGACCGGCTCATCCCCCGACCGGCTCTCCGGTTCCCGGCCGACCGCGGACATGACCGTCACCGGCGCGAGCAGCGCCCCGACCGGCACGCTGACGCGCATCGTGCGGGAGTCCGGACCTGACCTGATGCCGCCCGACGGCCGCCGGGGCTTCGGCTCCGGTGCCCGTGCGCGCCTGTCCTCGCCGCTGAGGGCTGTCCCGGCGATGTCGTCCCGGCCCGCGTGCCCGAGCCCTCAGCAGGTGCGCACCTCCGCCAGGGGCACCGGCCGGTGCTCGCGCAGGGAGAGCGTGCACGCCTCCGCGATCCAGCCCGCCTCCAGCGCCTCCCCGACGGTGCAGGGCGAGGGGCGCGTACCGGCCACCACCTCCGTGAACGCGGTGAGTTCGGCGCGGTAGGCGTCGGCGAAGCGGTCCATGAAGAAGTCGTGCGGGCTACCCGAGGGGAAGGTGGCGCCGGGCTCCGCCGAGCGGATCGGCAGCCGGTCGTCCAGCCCGACCGCGAGGGAGTCCACGAACCCGAGCAGTTCCATCCGCACGTCGTGACCCCGCCCGTTGTGGCGGGAGTTGGAGACCACCGCGATCGTGCCGTCGTCCAGCGTGAGGACCGCGCTCGTGGTGTCCGCGTCGCCCGCCTCCGCGATGTACGCCGCACCCCGGTTGCCGCCGACGGCGTACACCTCGGTCACCTCGCGGCCGGTCACCCAGCGGATCATGTCGAAGTCGTGCGCGGAGCAGTCGCGGAAGATGCCCCCGGACGCGGCGACGTACGCGGCGGGCGGCGGCGCGGGGTCCAGGGTGGTGGAACGCACCGTGTGCAGCTTGCCCAGCTCGCCGGAGAGGACGGCGGCGCGGGCGGCCGTGAAACCGGCGTCGAAACGGCGGTTGAAGCCGATCTGGACCGGCACCCCGGCCTCCCGCACGGCGTCCAGCACCGCCACGCCCTCCGCGATCGTGCGGGCCACGGGCTTCTCGCAGAACACCGGCACGCCGGCCGCGACCCCGGCCCGGATCAACGCCGGGTGGGCGTCCGTGGCGGCGGCGACCACCACGCCGTCGACCCCGGCCGCGAGCAGGGCCTCCGGGGAGTCGGCGACCTGGGCCCCGTACCGTTCGGCGGCCTTCTTCGCCGCGTCCGCTACCGGGTCGGCGACGACGAGGGAGGTGACGTCGGCCAGCCCGGACAGGGTCTCGGCGTGGAAGGCGCCGATACGGCCGAGGCCTAGAATTCCGATACGCATGTGCTCGAGTGCTCCTTGCGTGTGCTGGGACAGATGCCGCGCTTCAGCTCACCGGCAGGTCGACCCACCCCGGCTCTCCGCCGACACCGCCATCGCGTCCAGCACACCGGCCGCGCGCACCGCGTCCGCGCCGCTCAGCCCGGCCGGCTTCTCGATCCAGAGGTGCTTGCCCGCCTCCGCCATGGCGACGCCGATCTCGCGGTGCAGGAAGTTGGGCGCGGTTATGCTGACGGCGCGCACGCGGGGGTCGGCGGCGACCTCGCGCCAGCGGGTGGCGGTGGCGAAGCCGTACCGCGCGGCCGCCTCCTCCGCGCGGCCCGGCACCTCCTCGGCGACCGTCATCAGCTCGGGGCGCAGGGGCAGCCGGGGGTAGTGGTGCGGGAGACGGGCGTACGCGCGGGTGTGGACCCGGCCCATCCAGCCGAAACCGGCGACGGCGACACCCAGCGCATCCACGACGGCAGCCCTTCTCCGAACCGGATCAACATCTGCCGGGCCCACCTTTGTGCGGACAAATGCCGGGTGTCAACCCCGGCTCGCGCGCCCCCGACCGGTGCACACCGGGGTGCGGGGGCACGGGGGCCGGGTGATCGTGGGGGCATGGCTGCTGACCCGACGGCGGAGACCGGCGTACCCCGGTCGCGGCGCGACACCCGCGAGGCCGTCCTGTTCGGCGGGGTGTACGGCGCCGTGCTGGCCAGCTCCCTGGTCGCCGCGCTGACCCAGCACGGGCACGGCTCGGCGGCAAGCCGGCGGTACGACGCGCTGTGGGTGCTGGTCACCGCGTTCGCCTCGGCCTTCGCCCACGGCTACGCCCACCACATCGCCGAACGCGGGCCCCGGCGCCGGGGTGAGGTGCTGCGCGCCCTTCGCGACGAGTGGCCGCTCGTCGCGGCCGTCCTGCCGACCGTTCTCCTGCTGGCCGGCGCGGGGTGGGGGTGGTGGCCGCCCGGTGACGTCGAGTACCCCGCCCTCTATCTCAACATCGCCATCCTCTTCACCCTCGGTGTGATCACCGCCCGCTGGGCCGCCCGCCGCTGGCCCTCCGCCCTCCTCATCGGCCTCGCCGACGCCCTCCTCGGCTTCGTCGTGGTCATCGCGAACGCCCTGATCAAGTGATCAGCCCCCGCACGGGCACCGGCGCGGGTGCGGTAGGGTTGACCTGCGTGATCACGCGGAACTCCGCCGGATCACCTCGGGACGTGGCGCAGCTTGGTAGCGCACTTGACTGGGGGTCAAGGGGTCGCAGGTTCAAATCCTGTCGTCCCGACTTTACGAAGTCGCAGGCAGGGGCCGGTTACGGAGAAATCCGCAACCGGCTCTCGGCCGTTCTCGGGGACCGGGACCCTTGCTCCGGCTGGGGAGGTCGTGCGGAGAGGGCCGCCCCGGCAGCCGGTCACTGGAGGACGGACAGCGTCCCCGTACTTCTCCCGGCCGCACGCGTATCTGCCCCTTCTGACGCCGCGGGGATCGTCCGGTCCCTGGAGCAGGCCGCTCGATCGTCCACGACCCTCGACGGATCCGGGGTGCGGCCGGCGGAGGTCAGGTCAGACCGACGACGGCCGTGACGCTCTTTCCGGCCCCGGCTGCCTCGACGCTGACGCTCCGGGCGAGCGCGGTCACTATCCCCAGGCCGTGCTGTCCGACCCGCGTCGGGTCGGGGGCGCGCACCGCCGGTGCGACGGGACTGTCGTCCCGCACCTCTATCCGCAGCGCCCCGTCGGAGACGCTCAGGTGCAGCAGTGCCGGACCGGGCGCGTGCCTCAGGGCGTTGGTGACCAGTTCGCTCACTATCAACTGGACTGTCTCCACCGTCTTGAGGTCGACCTGGATCCCCGCCGCGCCGCACGCTGTCCTCAGGAAGGAGGCGGCGAAACGGCGGGCCCCGCCGATGCGGGCGCCGTCGCCCTCCAGGACGAGAGAGGCCACCGTCGGCGACGCCCCGTCCCCCGGGAGGCCGTCGGTCATCTCGGATGACGCTTTCATCGTCGCTCGCCCCTCAGTCCCCGCTGGGCGCCCCACCCCTACCGCCCGGTCCGTGCAGGGCACGTTACCCCTGCAGGAGCAGCTGGACCGCATCACGGTCCCAGGCAGAGCGGTGGCGGTCTCTCGTGGTTGTCCGCCTCACGCGCCCCGTAGGAGTCCGGGATCAACGGGTGAACAGCGTGAACGCGGACGGCGCCTCTGGACGTCACCGGCCGCCTGTGACCGAAAAGCCCCTTCTTGCCCGCCCTGTACCGAGTCGGAGTCACGAGGCGTGCGCCGCCCTGAGCACATCCGGTTTGACCCTGACACGGTGGCAAGGTTTCCACTGGGGTACTGGAGGTGGTCCTCATCGACACGACCGCTCAGCACACTCGTTTGCTCAAGGCCATGGGTGCCGACCACACCTCGGTTCGGCTTCAGGCGGCCATGGCGGTCGGTTCGCATGCCGACCCCGTGTTTCTGGAGACGCTCGTCGAGCGGTGTGCCGTCGAGCCCGACTTCTTCGTGCGGGACATGCTGTCCTGGGCCTTGACGCGTCTGCCGCCGGACATCACCTTGCCCCGGCTCCGAAAGGAACTGGGCTCGGAGTGCGGCCAGGCCCGCAGCCAGGCGCTGCACACGCTCTCCAAGGTCAACGACAGGAGCACGTGGGGCTGGATCACCCGTGACCTCCTGCGTGACGCCGACGACGACGTCGCGCGGACCGCGTGGCGCGCGGCCGTCGTACTCGTGCCCGAGGCGGAGGAGCGTACCTTGGCCGACGAACTGGCCCGGCAGCTCGGGCGCGGTGACCGGGAGGTGCGGCGGAGCTTGAGCCGGGCTCTGGTCGACCTCGGAGAGAAGAGCCGGCCCGCGCTGGAGCGGGCCGCCGGGCATCCGGAACCGGACGTGGCGGCCCATGCGCGGGCCACCGAGTCGCTGCGGCGGAACCCGGACGCCGGTTTCGACGCGGCGGTCGAGGAGGCGAGGCGTACGGTCGTGCTCGGTCCGGGACGCCCGGTCGCGGAGGGTGGGGAGGACGTGCGTTGCTCATCGGGGAAGTCGCCCGGCGGTCCGGGGTGAGCGCGCGGATGCTGCGGCACTACGACGCACTGGGGCTGGTTCGGCCGACCGGGCGGACCGTCGGCGGGTATCGCGAGTACGCGGCCGACGACGTCCGAAGGATCTTCCACGTCGAGAGCCTGCGGTCCCTCGGACTGTCGCTCAAGCAGATCGGGCGCGCGCTGGAGGACCCGGCGTTCACGCCGTCCGCCCTGGTCGGCGACCTCATCCGGTGGACCGAGGACCGCCTCGCGCGTGAACGGGAGCTGCTCGAACGCCTCCGGGTGATCGACGCGTCGGCCCCCGCGGACTGGCAGGACGTCCTCCGTGTCGTCGCACTCGTGCGGGAACTCGATTCGACCAGCGCCGCCCGCAGACAGCAGGCCGTCCTCACCCGGCCTGAGGGCGTGCCGGTTCCGGCGGAGCTGCTGGCCGGGGCGGTACTGGCCGAGGCCGATCCGCATGTCGCGGGCGCCTTGCGCTGGGCCCTGGCCCGGACGGGAGAAGACGGTGTGGCGGCACTGGCGGCCGCCGCCCGTTCCGAGGACGTCGACGTCCGGCGGCGCGCGGTGCTGGCGATCGCGGGGATGGCGGAGGTGCCGGGCGCGATCCCGGTGCTCACGGGCCGGCTGGAGGACCCCGACACCCTCGTGCGCGGACAGGCCGCCCTCGCGCTGGGCGCCCGGGGAGTCGCGGCGGCCGTGCCCACGCTCGTCCGCATGGTCGTGGACGGCACCAACGACGTGGACGCGGCCGAAGCCCTGGGAGTCCTCTCCCGGGACCCCGCCTGCGCGACGCGGATCACCGCCCTCCTGGCCGAACGGATGGCCGCTCCCACCGCCGACTCCGCGACGCGCATCCGCGTCATCCAGGCCCTCGTCGAACTGGAGGGGAGTGCCCCGCTGGAGATCCTGCGCCGGCTCGCCCACGACGAGGAACGCACGGTCGCCCTCGTCGCGTCGGCCCTGGCGGGCGTCCTGGAGGAGCGGGCCCGTGCAGTGCCTCAGCTGTACACGAGCAGGTAGTCGCAGGTGCTCGTGCCGTCGTGGATCGACGTGTCGCTGTTGAGCACGTAGAAGGCGCCGGCGAAACCGGTGGCGGTCATCTTCGGGACCACGATGATCGTCTGGTCGGCCATGCTCAGCGAGTTGGGCCGGACCACGTTCGTGTAGAGCAGGTTGAAGAGGTTGTCCCGCAGGTTGGGGAGCCGGAGGATGCGGTACACGCGGTCGCCCGTCGAGCCCGTGATCGGGGCCTGGTTGGCCGGGTTCGCCCACTGCGCGGGGGACGTGGCCATACGGCCCTGCGACTCGAGGTCCTGGAGTCGCCGCTGGGTGCTCGCCCGGACGCCGGCCATGTGGATGTGCATCTGGTCGAAGCGCCGGGCGCCCTGCGAGTTGATGCCCAGGCCGATGTTCGGGTACTGCACGGGGACGTCTCCGCCGCTGCGCGCGTTCTGCCATGCCTCGTTCCAGTAGTTGGGCGGCCCGCTGGTCACGAGGAACGGGCACTCGATGCCCGTGACGCGGCACGCCGGAGACAGGAGATAGTTGTGCGTCGTCTCCGGCTTTCCGCGCAGCACCACGTAATCCGACGTCATCTTCAGGCAGTCCGGCTTGGGCTGCGGCGGCGGGGGGACGATCCCGCTGGTGCAGTACTGGACGTCGTTCCACAACGGGTCGTTGTCCGTGGGCCGGCCGCAGATGCCCTGGAGGCTGGTGGGCGGGCAGGAGCTGGAGCCGCCCGGGGGAGGCGTGGTGGGGCACGAGTCGGGGGTCGGTCCGGCCTCGACACCGCTCGCCGCGGCGGCGGTACCGCCGCTCATCGCGGCCGCGCCGGTCAGGACCGTCGCGGCGCCGATGGCACTGGAGAGCGCGACGAACTTCCGCCGGGGGACTTCATTCGCGTTCTGCTGGTCGTTCATCTGTGCTCTCCACTGGAGTGGGCGCTGGGGGTTTTCGCAGAGTAAGTGCCGGAAATTGATTTACGGCGGTTCGACCCATCGGCTGAATGAGTGACCGTTCGGAACGGCTCCGCGTCTTCGGGTGACACCGGCGACCACCGGGCGCGACCGTGCCCGCTCCGTCACCCTGGCCGCGCGCTGCCTGTAGGACAGACGGCCGCGGCCGGTCGCCGGGCAGCGGTCGGCGGGGGGTGTGGTGGCGGGGGCCCGGCGGGAGGTGACGAACACCGGGCCCGCCGTGCGGCCGGCGAGGAGCGGGGGGAGGAGCCGGGCGGCACCCTCGTCCCAGGTCAGGCGGATGGCCGCGCCGGGTCTGGTACGACGGGCCGGCAGGTCCAACTGGCCGATGCCCGGGTGGGCTGTTCCTGTGGCCGGGCCGGCCATGGGGTTGCCTCTGGCGTGGGTCGCGGGCGCCGCCTTCTTCGCCGGGATCGGTGCGGCCGTCTGCACCACCCTGGCCGCGACCGTCATCCAGCGCGACATCCCGGCGGAGGTGCGGGGACGTGTCGGCGCGTTCGACAGCCTGGGGGCCTTCGCCCTGGGGCCGCTCGGGCTGGCACTCGCCGGGCCGGTGTCGGGGGTCGTGGGCGCGGAGCGGCTGCCGGGGTTCGGCGTGCTGTGGCAGGTGACGGCGGTGGGGCTGGTGCTGTCGGTGCCGTCGGTCCGCAGACACGAGGCGGCTCCCAGCGCGGAGCGGCAGGTCACCGTGCCCTGACCGCCGACGACGGACGGCTGACCGCCCCCCCGGCGGGCGCGCGACGACAGCTACGGCGCCTCGCCGCGTTGCCGGATCGCCCCCGTACGCCCAGTATGCGGACGACCCTCCGCCTTGCGGCGCACCGCATCCGCCGCCGCGCGCTGATCCGCCGGGGATCACGGGACAACCCTCAGGCCAGCGGCTTGTTCAGTACCGCCTTGCGGTGGCTGAAGGTGTCGAGGGAGTAGCGGCCGTGGTAGCTGCCCATGCCACTCTCGCCGACACCGCCGAAGGGGAGGTCGGAGACGGTGAGATGGGCGACGGGGAGGCCGTGGCCGAGGCCGCCGGAGGAGGTCTCGGCGGCGAAGCGGTCGCGGGTGGTGTCGGAGTCGGTGAAGACGTACAGCGCGAGCGGTTTGTCGCGGTCGTTGATGAAGTCCACCGCCGCGTCCAGGTCCGGCACGGTGACGATCGGGAGGATGGGCCCGAAGATCTCCTCCCGCATCACCGGCGCGTCAGGTGCCACCTCCGCCAGAACGGTCGGCGCGATGTACTTGTCCGTACGGTCGCTGCGCCCGCCGACCGCCACCCGGCCGGAGCCGAGCAGGCCGGCGAGCCGGTCGAAATGGCGCTCGTTGATGATGCGGCCGTACTCCGGCGAGGCCGACGGGTCGGTGCCGTAGAGGCCCTCGACCGCGCGGACCAGGGCCGCCTCCAGGGCGGGGGCGGTCTCCGGGTCGGTGAGGACGTAGTCGGGGGCGACGCACGTCTGCCCGGCGTTGAGGAACTTGCCGCGCGCCAGCCGGTCGGCGACCACATCGAGATCGGTGTCCCGGTCGACGAAGGCAGGGGACTTGCCGCCGAGTTCGAGCGTGACCGGGGTGAGGTGCTCGGCCGCCGCCCGCATCACGACACGGCCCACCGTGCCGTTGCCGGTGTAGAAGATGTGGTCGAAGCGCTGGGCCAGCAGGGCCGTCGTCTCCGGGATGCCGCCCTCGACCACCGCGACCGCGTCGGTGTCGAGGTGGGCCGGGATCAGCTCGGCCAGCGCGGCCGAGGTCGCCGGGGCCAGCTCGCTCGGCTTCGCCACGACCGCGTTGCCCGACGCGAGGGCGCCGACCATGGGGGCGAGGAGGAGCTGGGCCGGGTAGTTCCAGGGGGCGATGACAAGGACGACGCCGAGCGGGTCGTACTGCGTCCAGGCCGTGGCGTCGGCGCCGAGGTGGGCGGGGACCGGGGCCGGCTCGGGGCGCAGCCACTCCGTCAGGTGCTCCAGGGTGTGGTCGATCTCGCGGATCGTGAAATCGATCTCGGTGCGCTGGGCCTCGGCGGCGCTCTTGCCCAGGTCGGCACGGAGGGCGGCGGCGAGGTCGTCCCCGTGCTCGGTCAGCATCGCGCGCAGCCGGCGCAACTGCTCCGTGCGCCACTCGACGGACTTGGTCCGCCCGGTGCGGAACGTGCCGCGCAGTCGGGCCACGATGTCGGCGGCCTGCTCGGTGGGGGAGTGGTTCATGGGTGCCTCGCATCCTCGACGATCAGATGTAAACACCAACCTTTCAGGCGGCCGGGCGCATTCCGCGGATTGCCCGGAATGACGTGGATCACGGCGCCGCCGTCACCGCCGGCGGCGACCGCCGTGTCATGCGCTGGGCGCCGGTGTCCGTGAACGCGCCGCCCGTACGCCGTCCGTGCCGTGGGCGGCCGGGATCGTGTGATGACCCGACAAAACCGGTCCACGCATTGTGATGCCGGTCACGTGTGTGGTGGTTCACTGGCGCGGGATGATGGGGCGAGAGCCGGGCATGTGGTTTCTCGGGGGTCCACCGGCCGTCCCGATCCGATCCGCCCAACGGCACAACTGGAGAACTCGCTGTGACCCTCGACGGCATACCGGTAGCTCTGGCACCTGACGGCGCCCTGGACGCCGACGCCCGCAAGCAGCGGCTGCGCCGCCGCCTGGAGCGGCTGATCGGCGTCGCCGCCACCGAGGGGAACGAGCTGGTCCCGCTGCGCAACGGCAGCGCCATCTTCCCCGCCATGCTCCAGGCCATCGGTTCGGCCAGGCACACGATCGACATGATGACCTTCGTGTACTGGCGCGGCCAGATCGCCCACGACTTCGCCGTCGCCCTCGCCGACCGCGCGCGGGAGGGTGTGCGGGTACGGCTGCTGCTCGACGGGTTCGGCGCCAAGCGGATCGAGCGCGGGCTGCTGGACCTCATGGACGAGGCGGGAGTCCAGATCGCCTGGTTCCGCAAGCCCGTCTGGCTCTCGCCCTTCAAGCAGAACCACCGCTGCCACCGCAAGGCACTGATCGTGGACGAGGTCACCGCCTTCACCGGCGGCGTCGGCATCGCGCAGGAGTGGTGCGGCGACGCCCGCAACCCCGGCGAGTGGCGTGACACCCACGTCCAGGTGCGCGGACCGGCGGTCGACGGGATCGCCGCCGCCTTCGCGCAGAACTGGGCCGAGTGCCACGACGAGCTCTACGACGAGCGGGACCGCTTCACCGCGCACGAGCAGATCGGCAGCTCGATCGTCCAGGTCGTGCGCGGCTCGGCCAGCATCGGCTGGCAGGACATGCAGACCCTGATCCGGGTCATGCTCACCTCGGCGGAGCAACGGTTCCGCCTGGCCACGGCCTACTTCGCGCCCGACGACTACTTCATCGACCTGCTGTGCCGCACCGCGCGCCGGGGCGTCAAGGTGGAGATCCTGCTGCCCGGCCCCTACACGGACCAGCGGGCCTGCCAGCTCGCCGGACAGCACCACTACACCAAGCTGCTGCGCGCGGGCGTCGACATCCGCCAGTACCAGCCGACGATGATGCACGCCAAGATCATCACCGTGGACTCGGTGGCGGCCCTGATCGGCTCCACCAACTTCAACCGCCGCTCCATGGACCACGACGAGGAGGTCATGCTCGCCGTCCTGGACGAGGAGTTCACCGCGTCCCTCGACCGCGACTACGACGCCGACCTCGAGCGCAGCGTCGCCATCGACCTCGCCAGGTGGCGGCGCAGAGCCGCTTTCCAGCGGGTGAAGGAAGCCGCGGTCACGCCCGTGCGACGCTTCCTGTGACGAAAGGCAGGCGGTAGCCGAGCGGAAGGCGACTCAGGGTGTTCTCGGTGGACGTGAGGCAGCACGCGCTGGGCGTGCTGCTCGTACTGTGCGGTGAACTCGACTTCGACAGCGTGGTGCAACTGCACGAGGCTGTCGACGACGAACTGGACCGATCGACGGGGACGTCGCCGGTCGTGGTCGACTGCGCCGCCCTGACCTTCTGTGACTCCTCGGGGATCAGCGCCCTGCTGCGCCTCTATCAGCGGCTCACCGCCGAGCAGCGGGCCCTGCGCCTGGCGGCCGTACCCGCCTCGGTGTCACGTCTGTTCAGCCTGACAGGTTTGGACCAGCTCTTCTCCGTGCACAAGGACGCTGCCGAGGCGCTTGCCGCGGGCGCGGACCGGCGCGGCGCCGCCTCGGCGGTCCAACAGAACGAGGAGCGGAGCGCATGACGCGCGTATCAGGGCTGGACCAGCCCGAAACCGGCCGGCCGGCGGACGGCCCGGACGACGATCTGCGCGCGCTCTTCGGGCACTCGACGGCCGTGTTCGCCTCCCTCGCCGGACCGGCGCACATGCTGGAGTCGGCCAACCCGGCGTTCTTCGCCGCGATCGGCGGCGACGAGCGCGCCCGCACCGGCCTGCCGCTCGCGGAACTGATGCCGGAACCGGCCGAGCAGGGCTTCATCGGCCTGCTGGACCGGGTCTACCGCACCGGCCGGTCCGTCACCGGCCGGGACCGCCGGGTGCTGCTCGGAACCGGAGCCGACACCCGCGAGGCGTTCTTCGACTTCACCTACGAGCCCCGGACCGACGCCGGAGGCAACGTCACCGGCGTGCGCGTCATCGGCGTCGAGACCACCCAGGTCAGACATGCCCAGCGGCTCGCGGCCGAGCAGGCGGCACTGCTGGAGCAGATCGCCCGCCAGGCCCCGCTGGCCGACGTGCTGCACGGCATGGCACGGGTCATCGAGGACCTGGCGCCCGAGGAGGTGCTGGTGTCGGTGCTGCTCGCCGACGCCGACGGCCGCCACCTGCGCCACGGCGCCGCCCCCAGCCTCCCCGACTTCTACAACCAGGCCATCGACGGCATCGCCGCCGGTGAGGGCGTGGGCTCCTGCGGTACCGCCGCCCACCGCCGGCAGAGCGTGATCGTCTCCGACATCGCCACGCACGCGTACTGGCAGGACTTCCGCGAGCTGGCCGAGAAGGCCGGACTCGCCGCCTGCTGGTCCACCCCGGTGCTGGGTGGCGACGGATCGCTGCTCGGCACCTTCGCCATGTACCACCGCACGCCCCGCTCGCCCCAGGACCACGACCTCGCGCTCGCCCGGATCTTCGCGGGCACCGCGGCCCTGGCCATCGAACGCCACCAGGCCGAGCAGGCCAGAGCGGCCGCCGAGGCCCGCGAGAAGGCCACCCGCGCCGACCTCGGCTTCCTGCTGGACGCCAGCACCTCCCTGGCCTTCGACCTGGACGCCGCCCAGACCCTCCAGCGCCTAGCCGAGGCGTGCGTCCCCACCCTGGCCCCGCTGTGCGCGGTCGACGTCGTGGAGTCCGGCCGGGTACGCCGTATCGCCACGGCCGCGCCCGACGCCGAGCGCGGTGAACTGCTCGCCTCCCACATCCCGGTGTACGACGCCGCCGACGACGCGGTGGCCCGGGTCCTGGCCTCCGGGGTCAGCGAGGTAGCCCGGCGTACGCCCACCGGGCCGGGCCCCTGGCACGACCTGGGCGTCACCGGTTACCTGTGCGTTCCGCTGCTCGACCGCGGCAACACCTTCGGCGCCATGACCCTGCTCAGCGTCGGCGACCGCTCCTTCGACGGCCACACCGTCGCGCTGGCCGAGGAACTCGCCCGCCGGGCCTCGTCCGCCGCCCGCAACGCCCGCCAGTACACCCACCGGGTGACCCTCGCCCGCGACCTCCAGGCCGGCCTGCTGCTGCCCGGCGTGCCCGACGTGCCCGGCGCCGACGTGGCGACGTACTACCACCCGGCCGGTGAGGGACTCGACATCGGCGGCGACTTCTACGACGTCTTCCCGCTGCGGGACGGCCGGTGGGCGTTCATGCTCGGTGACGTGTGCGGCCGCGGCGCGACCGCCGCGACCACCACCGCCCTGGTACGGCACACCGCCCGCGCCGTGGCCCCGCTGCTGCCCGGACCGCAGGCCGTCGTCGAGGCCGTCAACCGCGCCCTGTGCGACCGTCCCGGCAGCCACGGCACCGGCTTCGTCACGCTCGTCTACGGGCAGTTCACGCCGACCCCGACGGGCCTGGACATCGAGCTGATCCGCGCCGGGCACACCGCCCCACTGGTCGTCGACGCGGGGCACACCGTACGCGCGGCGGACGCCTCCGGACTCCTGCTGGGCGTCGCGCCCGACCCGCACGTCAGCCCGCGTCGGCTGCACCTGCGCCCGGGCGAGAGCCTGTTGCTCTACACCGACGGTCTCACCGAGGCCCGTTCTCCCGAGGGCGAGCAGTTCGGCGACGTGCGCGTGGCCCAGGCCCTCGCCGGCTCTCCGCGCCCGCCCGCCGCCGGCCGTCTGATCGACGCGCTCACCGAGGCCGTGCGCGTCTTCACCGGCGGGCACGACATCGACGACGACCAGGCGGTGCTCGTCCTCACGGCGACGGGCGAGTAGTCGGGACGGGCCGGCGGCCGTCCCGCACGGGCAGAGCGGGCTCGGTCACGTCCGGTTCCCGGGTGTCCGTCCGGGCGCGGGTTCGCCGGGGGGTACCGAGGCGGCTCAGGGGGGTTCTCCCGCAGAGCGTCGAGGACGTCCTCGACGGGGTCGCGGAAGTGCGGGGCCGCGACCTCGGGCATGGGGGGCCTCCTGGGCCCGGGCGCGCGGGGCCCGGACGGTCGTTGCGGTTCTGCCGTGGGGGGACGGGAAAGACGCCGAGCCGGGCCCGCTCGGCGCCGCCTCGGCACGGACAGACGTGTTACTGACCGCGCCCAGCGGAAACCCGAAGGTTGATCAGGGGCCCCGACCGTCGGGGGCCCGACGCCGGAAGGGAACCGCGACGTGGCCCTCGTCTCCTACGCTCCGCGCGGCGGTGCCGTTCACGGCCGGATACTCGTCGGTGCCGGTCTCGCCCTGCTGCCCTGGCTCGGCTTCCTCGCGGACGTCCTGCCGCCCGCCCAGGCCGCCGCGTGGGTGCTCCTCGACGCGCTGGAGGCGGCCGCCCTGTTCACCGCCGGGAGCCGTCTGCTGCGCCACGACCGCCGCCACCGCGCCCCAGCGGCCGCCGCGGCGGTGCTCCTCCTCGCCGACGCCTGCGTCGACGTGGCCACCTCGCCGCCCGGTCCGGCACTTGCTCTCTCCGTCGCCATGGCCGTGTTCGCGGAACTTCCCCTCGCGGCCCTGTGCGTGGCGGTGGCCGCTCGCCCTACACCCCGGTCCGGCCGTCGAGGAGTTCGCGTACGACGTCCAGGTGACCGTTGTGCCGGGACGTCTCCTCGATGAGGTGGAGGAGGATCCAGCGGAGGTCGACGCGGCGGCCGTCGCTGATGGGGCGTTCGGCGGTGGCCTCCAGGTCGTGGCCGGAGACCAGGCGGCGGTGGCGGGCGCTCTGGGACTCGTAGTCGGCGAGGAGTCGGGCGAGCGGGGTGTCGACAGCTGTGCGCATCTCCGGGTCGGGATCCTCGTCGGTGGCCTCGGCCAGGGGGCCCGCGGGGTCCTCGCCCAGGAACATCACCTCGAACCAGTGGTGCTCCACCCAGCGGAGGTGGCTGATCAGGCCGCACAGGGTCATCGCAGGAGAGCCGGGGAGCGGGGCCCGGCGGGCGTCCTCGGCGGAGACGCCCTCGCACTTGGCGCGTGCGGTGTCGCGGGCGTAGTCGAGGAACGTGGTCAGCTGCGTGCGCTCGTCCCAGGTGGGAGGCGTGTCGGTCTGTCGGGTCATCGGAGGGAGTCTTCCGTGGCGCGCGAGCGGCGTCGACCGAATTGCCGGCGTGCCGAGTCCAGTCCCAGCGCCTCGGCGCAGCCGGCGGCCCGCACCCTGCGCGAACTCGGCCTCACTGCCGAGGAGTTGCGGGAGAGGGTCGCCGCGCGGGGCGAGCGATGGGCGTCACGCGCTCCAGAACGACGTCAACGCCTCGACCACCGCCTCCGGTTCGTACACGTTCGGCGAGTGCCCGCCACCCGTGATCTCCGTGTAGCGGGCGCCCAGCTCACGTGCCATCGCCGCCGCCGCACGCTCCGGCCACGTCTCCTCCGGGGTGCCGAAGACGACCGACAGGGGAACGCCGCGACCGCGCAGGGCCTCGCTGCGGTCCGGCTCGCCCATCATCCGCTCGGCGGCCAGGCGCAGGGCCTCCGGGGCGTTGCGGGCCCAGCGGTCCGAGAGGAAGGCGAGCACCTCCTCGGAGACCCCGCCGTCCTCGGGGCGGAGGAAGGGCCACAGATCCGGGACCGCGGTCGTGCGCAGGGCGTCCAGCAGAAGGCGCAGACGCTCCCGCGTCGGCTCCGACACGGCCGCCGGACCGAAGTTCAGCAGCGTCAGCGAGGCCCAAGTGGACTCGGGGGAAGCGGAGTTCAGCACGGCCAGGCGCGACACCAGACCGCCGTACGAGTGCCCCACCAGATGCACCGGCCCCAGCACCCCCGCCAGCGCGGTCACGTCCGCCGCCAGGTCCTCGGGCGCGTACGAGGGGTTCTCCGACGCCGGGCCCGTCTCGTACTGGCCCCGCTGGTCGATGGCGACGACCCGGTAGCCCGCCTCGGCCAGACCCGGCAGCAGCGGCAGGAAGTCCTCCTTGCTGCCGTTGAAGCCCGGCACCAGCAGGGCCGTACCGCGCGGCACCGCCGGGGGAGCGGCCGTGAAGGCGGCGAAGGTTCCCCGGTCGGTGTCCAGGCGCACGCTCCGGACGCTCTCGGGGCGGGCGATCGAGAGGATCTGGCTCATGGCAGCGATGGTACGTAAGGTCCTGACGCAGGGCTGGACCGGGCCGGACCCCTCTTGACGCGGCGTCCGGGGCGGGCCGACACTCGAAGCCGGGGAAGTCCGGCGAACGGGTGGGGACGCATGACGCGCCTGGAGACGGTGACCGGCCGCAGCGGCCGCACGCCGCTGCGCGTCCCTCTCCTCACCTCCCGTCTGCACATCGACCTGCTGCGAGTGTGCAGCGCCATCGGACCGCGCCTCTGACCTGGGCCTTCGCCCGTCCACGCGCCCTCCTCGCAACTCCTCGCCCGACGTCAGCCGCCGCTGTTCCCGCAGGTGCGCGCCCGTGCGCGCCCTCGCCCCTGGGGAGACGTACACATGCCCGTCACCGCGCCGACCGCCCTTCCCACCGTCCGGCACAGCTCCGCCTTCCGGGGGCGGCTCGGCCGGGACGACCGCAGCGGCCACCACGCCGTGCCGCACCGCTACCGGCTCCACCTCTCCACCGCCCACCCCGACGGACTGCGCCTGGCCATCGGCCACAGCCTGCTCGGTCTCGACGCGAGCTGTCCGGTCATCCTGCTCCCCGCCGTCCCCGACGCCCCGGACGGCAGCCACCTCGCGCTCCGCCCGCTCTACGAGGCCAGCGCGCACCGCTACCGGGGACCGGCGCGCGCTCCCGTGCTCAGCGACGCCTGGTCCGGACGCATCGTCAGCACCCACACCCCGGACATCCTGCGCGACCTGGACCTCTTCCCGCGCGCCGGTGGCGACCCGCTGCGGCCCTCAGGCTGGGAGTCCACCATCGACGCCGTGGAGCGGCTCTGCGCCGAGGGCATCGAACAGGCCGCGCAGCGGGCGGGCCGCGCCGACGAGGACCCGGCCGGGCGGGCCGCCGCGCTGGAGGTGCTCCTCGACACCCTGTCCCGGCTGGAGCGGTGGCTGACCGAGGAGGAGTACCTGGCCGGGGGCCGGCTCACCGCGGCCGACGTCGACCTCTGGGTCTGCCTGGTACAGCTCGACACCGTGCACCGCTGCCACCTCGACGTCTCGGCCGTGCACCGGATCACCGGCCTCACCGCGCTGTGGTCCTACGCCCGCCGTCTCGCCGCCCGTCCCGCCTTCGGCACCCACATCGACCTCGACGGCATCGCCCGCCGCCACCACGGCCACTGCCAGGGCCTCGAAGCCGCGGGCGCCGCCGTGCAGATCCTCGACTGGGCGGCCCACGCCAGCAGGAGGAACTAACCCACGGAGTCCACCAGCACGGCCAGCGCACCGGCCACTTGTTCCAGTCCCGGTCCTGCCGGGCCGCCGGGCTCGGTCAGGTACGTGTCCCGGCGGATCTCCACCATCAGCGCGCTCACCCGCCGCTCCCGGCCGTAGTGCGCGAGGGGTACGTACGTCCCGCTGAACGGGCTGTCCAGTCCCGTCTTCCCGTACGGCGAGAACGCCGACCGCGCCGCCGCCGTCAGCCCCGGCGGCGTGTGGAAGGCGTCCGTGCCCAGGCACACCGCCGGACGCGGGCCCTCGCCGTGCAGCTCGTAGGGGAGCGGGCGGGACGGGTAGGAGTGGACGTCGATCACCACCGCCCGCCCGGTCGCGGCCAGCCGCTGCGACACCGCCTCGGTGACCGCGCGGGCGTACGGCTCGAAGTACCGCTCGATCAGCGGCCCCTGGTCGGTGTCCTCGGCCCGCAGCGGCTCCCGGTGCGTGGTGCGGGTGTACACCGCGCCCATGCCCACCGCGCGCATCTCCTCCCGCTCGTCGGGAAACCGCTCCGGGTCCACCACCAGCCGGGACAGCCGGTTCACGAACCGCCACGGCCGCAGCCCCGCCAGTTCGGCCGCACGCTCGGCCAGTTCCGCGGTGTGCGCGTCCGTGATGTGGTCCAGCTCCCGCTCCAGCGCGGCGTCGTCGAGCAGCAGTCCGGCCCGCACTCCGGCCGGGATCGCCCGCGCGGAATGCGGAACGTGCAGCAGGACCGGCGACGCCGGGTCACCCGGCAGCAGCTCGAACGAGGGCTCGGACACATCGGCTCCCAGGGATCAGCGCAGCAACTCGGCCACCAGTCTGCCAACCTGCTCCGTCTCGATCAGGAACCCGTCGTGCCCGTACGGCGACTCCGCCACCCGCACCCCGCCCGCCGACGGGATCAGCGCGGCCGACTCCCGCTGCCGGGACAGCGGGTGGAGCCGGAAGGAGCCCACCCCGGCGACCAGTGCCGGTGCGCGTACCCTCGCCGGCGCGGTGCGGATGCCGCCCCGCCCGCGCCCCACGTCATGCGCGTTCACCGCCTCGGTCAGCACCACGTGACTTCCCGCGTCGAAGCGGCGGACGGGTTTCCCGGCATGGTCGTCCAGGTAGGAGCCCACCCGCATGTACGCCACGTCCCCGCAACACCGCCGCAGCACGGCCCGGTCACGACCGTGCCCCGGCCGGAGGAGTCCGGCCGGGGCACGCGCGTACAGCCGCCGCTCGCGTCAGCTCAGGGAGCCGAGCGCCGCGTTCCAGGTGGCCGACGGGCGCATGACCGCGTCCGCCTTGGCCTTCTCCGGCTGGTAGTAGCCGCCGATGTCGGCCGGGGAGCCCTGCACCGCGAGGAGCTCCTCCACGATCTTCTGCTCGTCGGCCGCGAGGGACTCGGCGAACGGGGCGAACGCCTTCGCGAGGTCGGCGTCGTCGGTCTGCTTGGCCAGCTCCTGCGCCCAGTACAGGGAGAGGAAGAAGTGGCTGCCGCGGTTGTCGATGCCGCCGACGCGACGGGTCGGGGACTTGTCCTCGTTGAGGAAGGTCGCCGTGGCGCGGTCCAGGGTGTCGGCGAGGACCTTGGCGCGGGTGTTGCCGGTGGCCTCGGCGTACTGCTCGAAGGCGGGGACCAGGGCGAAGAACTCACCGAGGGAGTCCCAGCGCAGGTAGTTCTCCTTGACGAGCTGCTGGACGTGCTTCGGGGCGGAGCCGCCGGCGCCGGTCTCGAACAGGCCGCCGCCCGCCATCAGCGGGACGACCGAGAGCATCTTGGCGCTGGTGCCCAGCTCCAGGATCGGGAAGAGGTCGGTCAGGTAGTCGCGCAGCACGTTGCCGGTCACCGAGATGGTGTTCTCGCCGCGCCGGATGCGCTCCACCGACAGCTTGGCGGCCTCGACCGGCGGCAGGACGCGGATGTCCAGGCCCTCGGTGTCGTGCTCCGGGAGGTACTGGTTGACCTTGGCGATCAGGTTGGCGTCGTGCGCGCGGGTCTCGTCCAGCCAGAAGACGGCCGGGTCGCCGGTGGCGCGGGCGCGGGTGACGGCCAGCTTGACCCAGTCGCGGATCGGGGCGTCCTTGGTCTGGCAGGCGCGGAAGATGTCGCCCTCGGCGACCGGCTGCTCGATGAGCACGTTGCCGCCGGCGTCGACCACGCGGACGGTACCCGCGGCGGCGACCTCGAAGGTCTTGTCGTGCGAGCCGTACTCCTCGGCCTTCTGCGCCATCAGGCCGACGTTGGGGACCGTGCCCATGGTGGACGGGTCGTAGGCGCCGTTCGCGCGGCAGTCCTCGATCACGGCCTGGTAGACACCGGCGTAGGAGGAGTCCGGGATCACCGCGAGGGTGTCGTGCTCCTCGCCGTCCGGGCCCCACATGTGGCCGGAGGTGCGGATCATCGCGGGCATGGAGGCGTCCACGATGACGTCCGAGGGGACGTGCAGGTTGGAGATGCCCTTGTCGGAGTCGACCATGGCGAGCGCCGGGCCCTCGGCAAGCTCCGCGTCGAAGGACGCCTTGATCTCGGCGCCCTGGGGCAGGCTCTCCAGGCCCTTGTAGATACCGCCGAGGCCGTCGTTGGGGGACAGGCCGGCCGACTTCAGCGTCTGGCCGTACTCGGCGAACGTCTTCGGGAAGAAGGCGCGCACCACGTGACCGAAGACGATCGGGTCGGAGACCTTCATCATCGTGGCCTTCAGGTGCACGGAGAACAGGACGCCCTCCTCCTTCGCGCGGGCGACCTGCGCGGCGAGGAACCGCTCCAGCTCGGCGACGTGCATGACGGAGGCGTCGACGACCTCGTCCTTGCGGACCGGTACCGAGTCGCGCAGCACGGTGGTGGTGCCGTCCTCGGCGACCAGCTCGATACGGAGCGTGCCGTCCTCGGTGATCACCGTGGACTTCTCGGTGGAGCGGAAGTCGTTCTCACCCATGGTGGCCACGTTGGTCTTGGACTCGGGGGTCCAGGCGCCCATGCGGTGCGGGTGGGTCTTGGCGTAGTTCTTCACCGACGCGGGGGCACGGCGGTCGGAGTTGCCCTCACGCAGGACCGGGTTCACGGCGGAACCCTTGATCTTGTCGTAGCGGGCGCGGATCTCGCGCTCCTCGTCGGTCTTCGGGTCCTCGGGGTAGTCGGGCAGCGCGTAGCCCTTGGCCTGCAGCTCGGCCACGGCGGCCTTGAGCTGCGGGATCGAGGCCGAGATGTTCGGCAGCTTGACGATGTTCGCGGCCGGCGTCTTCGCCAGGCCGCCCAGCTCGGCGAGCGCGTCCGGGATGCGCTGGTCCTCGTCGAGGTACTCCGGGAAGACGGCGATGATGCGCCCGGCCAGCGAGATGTCGCGGGTCTCCACGGGGACCCCGGCCTGCGCGGCGTACGCCTGGATCACCGGCAGGAACGAATGGGTCGCCAGGGCCGGCGCTTCGTCCGTGTAGGTGTAGATGATGGTCGAGTCAGTCACCGGGTGCTCCGCTCCACGTCTGCAACATTGCTCGACATCAAGATATCTCGTGACCGGGTCCGGTTCGACAGGGGTCCGGGACCGACCGCCCGGCGCGCGGTGGCATCCGGCGCACCCCCGTCGCCACCGCCGACGACGTCCGGTCCCGCAGAGCGGTCATCGGCGGCGCCGCTCGGAGGGAGGGCGCCGCCGCAGGGCTCACTGCTCGGACGGTGCCGTCACGTCGTCGGCCGTGCGCTGGTGCGGTATCAGCACCGAGCCCTGCTGGAGCGCGACCGTGCGGGCCGGGGCCGGGATGCGGATGCCCTCCTCGCGGTAGCGGCGGTGCAGACGCTTGATGAACTCGTGCTTGATCCGGAACTGGTCGCTGAACTCGCCGACGCCCAGGATGATCGTGAACCCGATCCGCGAGTCCCCGAAGGTGTGGAAGCGGATCGCGGCCTCGTGCTCCGGAACGGCGCCGGTGATCTCGGTCATCACCTCGTCGACGACCTCCATCGTCACCTTCTCCACGTGCTCGAGGTCCGAGTCGTAGCTCACCCCCGCCTGCACCAGCACCGTCAACTCCTGTTCGGGGCGGGTGAAGTTGGTCATGTTGGTCTTGGCGAGCTGGCCGTTGGGGATGACCACCAGGTTGTTGGAGAGCTGGCGCACGGTCGTCTGACGCCAGTTGATGTCGACGACGTACCCCTCCTCACCGCTGCTCAGCCGGATGTAGTCGCCCGGCTGCACGGTCTTGGAGGCGAGGATGTGGATGCCGGCGAACAGGTTGGCCAGCGTGTCCTGGAGCGCCAGCGCGACCGCCAGACCGCCCACACCGAGGGCGGTGAGCAGCGGGGCGATCGAGATGCCGAGGGTCTGGAGGACCACCAGGAAGCCGATGGCCAGCACCAGCACGCGGGTGATGTTGACGAAGATCGTCGCCGAACCGGCCACGCCCGACCGGGACTGGGTGACGCTCTGAACCAGGCCCGCGATCACCCGTGCCGCCGACAGCGTCACCACGAGGATCAGCCAGACCTGGAGGAACTGGTTGACGTGGTGCTGCACGGTACGGGTCAGCGGCAGCACGGCCGCGCCCACCGCGATGCCGCCCGCTGTCGCGGCCCACGGCACGACCGAGCGCAGGGCGTCCACGACGACGTCGTCACCGCTCCAGCGGGTGCGCTTGGCGTGCTTGGCCAGCCAGCGCAGCACCGTGCGGGACAGGAAGGCCAGCACCAGGCCCGCGGCCAGCGCGATACCGGCGAGGACCAGGTCGTCCAGGGTCGGCGTGCGGTTCACCGGGCGCCTCCGGTGGCCGAAACGACGGTGTGGAGCCTGTTGTGAAGTCGCGTCACGTTGTCACCTGTTCGCTGTCCGGGTCGTACGAACGTGCCCCCGGCAGGAGGGTCCGGGGAAGGGCACGTGCCGTCATCCTGCCGCATGTGCGAGGCCCCGGAATGCCGCGCGGACACTCGATGCGGAAGTGCGCTTTTTATGGCATATCGTCATTTACACTCTCGTTCGTCACTCAGCGTGAGGATGAATATGAGAATCCCGACCCGAGCGCTGCGCGCTCCGCGGCGCCCCTTCGTGCTCGGTGCCGCGCTGACCGTCGCACTCATCGTGCAGTCGGCGGTCATCGTCGAACAGCACCTCCAGATCCAGGGCCTGCAGACGCAGTCCGTCGACTTCCAGGAGAGCCTGGAGCCCGGTCCGCCCGGTCCCTCCGGTCCGGCCGGTCCCACCGGTCCCGCCGGTCCCATCGGTCCGCCCGGCAAGGACGGCAAGGACGGCACGGATGGCGCGGCCGGTCCGCCCGGCAAGGACGGCAAGGACGGCACGGACGGCAAGGACGCCGTCGCCCCGCCCGCGAGCTAGCGTGAGGATCGATGTGAGAAGCCTGAAAGAGGCCTTGCGCGGTTCGCCGCGCCGCATGGCGGCGGGTGCGGCGGTGACCGTCGTGATGGTCGCGCAGGCGGTCCTGCTCGCGACCCACCAACAGCAGCTCGACGCGATGCGGATCGAGCGCGTCGGTCTCGAGGACGGTGGCAGCGGCACCCATCAGGGTCCGCCGGGTCCGCCCGGCCCCTCGGGTCCGTCCGGCGACCCCGGTCCCACCGGGCCGACGGGCCGGCCGGGGGCGCACGGCGAGGACGGCGACGACGGCCGGCGGGGCCCGTGGGGGAGGAGGGGACGCGACGGCCGGGACGGCGTCGTCATCACCTACAAGTGACGGCCGTCGCCGCGGTGACGGGCCTTCGCGCCACCGGTGGGTTCAGGCGTCGCCGAACGTCCCGTGGCGTCCCGCACCTTCGGCGAACCGGGCCGCCCCCTTCCGCGACTCCGCCAGCACCGCCACGCCGTGACGGAGTTCACGGCGCATCGCATCCTCCTCGGCCAGCCCCTCCTGACCGAGCAGTGAAGCGCGGTCGGAGCGCAGGCAGTTCTGGGGGAACCGGGCGATGGCGGCCGCCAGTTCCTCGGCCTCGGCGCGGGCGCGGCCCCGCGGGACGACGCGGTCCGCGAGGCCGATCGCCCGGGCCTCGGCCGCCGGGACCGGACGGCCGGTGAGGACCATGTCCATGGCCCGGCCGGTGCCGATCAGGCGGGGAAGCCTTACGGTGCCGCCGTCGATCAGGGGGACGCCCCAGCGGCGGCAGAAGACGCCGAAGACCGCGTCCTCCTCCGCCACTCGCAGGTCGCACCACAGGGCCAGCTCCAGACCGCCCGCCACGGCGTGCCCGGCCACGGCCGCGACGACCGGCTTGGACAACCGCATGCGGGTCGGACCCATCGGGCCGTCACCGTCCGGCGCGACCCGGTTGCCGCGCTCGGTGCCGATCGCCTTCAGGTCGGCGCCCGCGCAGAACGTACCGCCCTCGCCCCACAGCACCGCCGCGCGCGCGTGCTCGTCCGCCTCGAACGACCTGAAGGCTGCTGCCAGTTCGGCCGCGGTCGGGCCGTCGACCGCGTTGCGCGCCTCCGGGCGCGACAGGACGACCGTTGTGACGTGACCCCGCGTCTCCACCCGAACCGGCACCGGGACTCCTCCTCGTCGAGCTGCTGGAAGGGCCACTGTGCCGCACCCGGACCCCGGACGGTTGACCTCAGGCAAGCTTGAGGTCCTACCGTTGACGCATGAGCATGGAAACGACCGCCTGGACGCAGCTGCACAGCGTGATGACCGCGCAGCAGCAGCGTCGGCCCCTCGCCCGCGCCACGCTGCGCCGCATCGCCGCCTTCGCCCGACCGCACCGCGCGGGCATCACCCGGTTCGTCCTGCTCGGCATCGTGACCGCCCTGCTCGCGGTCGCCACCCCTGTGCTCGCCGGACGCGTGGTCGACGCCATCGTGGCGGGCCACGACTCCGGCCTGGTGGTCCGGCTCTCGCTGCTCATCGCGGCGGTCGCGCTCGCCGAGGCCGGGCTCGGCATCCTGGTCCGGCGGCTGTCGGCGACGCTGGGGGAGGGGCTCATCCTCGACCTGCGCACCGCCGTCTTCGACCACGTCCAGCGGATGCCCGTCGCCTTCTTCACCCGCACCCGCACCGGCGCCCTGGTCAGCCGACTCAACAACGACGTGATCGGCGCCCAGCGGGCCTTCGCCTCCACCCTGTCCGGCGTGGTCACCAACGTGGTCACGCTGCTGCTCACCCTCGCCGTCATGCTCACCCTGTCCTGGCAGATCACCCTCCTCGCCCTGGTCCTGCTGCCGGTCTTCGTCCTGCCCGCCCGCCGGATGGGGCGCCGCATGGCCCGGATGCAGCGCGAGGCGGCCGAGCTGAACGCGGCCATGGGCACCCGGATGACGGAACGCTTCTCCGCCCCCGGTGCCACTCTCGTCAAGCTGTTCGGCCGCCCCGAGGAGGAGTCGGCCCAGTTCGCCGCCCGCGCCGGCCAGGTCCGGGACATCGGCGTACGCACCGCCACCGCCCAGTCGGTCTTCATCACCGCCCTCACCCTGGTCTCCGCCCTCGCGCTCGCCCTGGTCTACGGCCTCGGCGGCTGGTTCGCGCTGCGCGGCACCCTGGAGGCCGGCGCCGTAGTCTCCCTCGCCCTGCTGCTCACCCGGCTCTACGCCCCGCTCACCTCGCTCGCCGGGGCCCGGGTCGAGGTGATGAGCGCCCTGGTCAGCTTCGAGCGCGTCTTCGAGGTGCTGGACCTGGAGCCGCTGATCGCCGAGAAGCCCGACGCGGTCGCGGTGCCGGACGGCCCGGTCGCCATCGAGTTCGACGACGTGCGCTTCGCCTACCCGGCCGCCGACCGGGTCTCCCTGGCCTCGCTGGAGGAGGTCGCCGCACTGGACGTACGCGGTGGCGCCGAGGTGCTGCACGGCGTCTCCTTCCGCGCCGCCCCCGGTGAGACCGTCGCCCTGGTCGGCTCCTCCGGCGCCGGCAAGTCCACCATCGCCCAGCTCCTGCCCAGGCTCTACGACACCGACGGCGGAGCCGTACGGGTCGGCGGTGTCGACGTGCGCGACCTGAGCGCCGACTCGCTGCGGGCCACCGTCGGCATGGTCACCCAGGACGGCCACCTCTTCCACGACACCGTCCGCGCCAACCTGCTCCTCGCCCGTCCCGGCGCCGGGGACGACGAACTCTGGGAAGCGCTCGGCCGGGCACGGCTGGACGGGGTCGTACGGTCCCTGCCGGACGGACTCGACACGGTCGTCGGCGAGCGCGGCTACCGGCTCTCCGGCGGCGAACGCCAGCGCATGACCATCGCCCGGCTGCTGCTGGCCCGCCAGCGCGTCGTCATCCTCGACGAGGCCACCGCCCACCTCGACAACACCTCCGAGGCGGCCGTGCAGGAGGCCCTCGCCGAGGCGCTCCAGGACCGTACCGCCGTGGTCATCGCCCACCGGCTCTCCACCGTCCGCGCCGCCGACCAGATCCTCGTCGTGGAAGCCGGCCGGATCGCGGAACGCGGCACCCACGACCAGCTCCTCGCCGCCGGAGGCCGGTACGCCGAGCTGTACCGCACCCAGTTCGCCGACAAGGACGACGAGACGGTGACGGTGGCCTGAGGCGCCCCGGTGAACCGCCGCGGCTCCGTGCTGGACGCCACCCCCTCAAGGGCCCACCCTTCCTCCCAGGGACACGGAAGAAGGGACCGGCGGGGATGAGCGGGACGCGGCAGACCGAGACACAGGGCGGCCACGGCGAGGGCCTGTTGCGGGTCCTCGCCGTGGACGACGAGGAACCCGCGCTCTCGGAACTGCTGTACCTGCTCGACCAGGACCCCAGGGTCGGCAGCGTGCTGTCCGCCCTGGAGGCGACCGAGGCACTGCGCACCCTCAGCCGGGCCGTGGAGGGCGGCGCGGACGCGGTCGACGTGGTCTTCCTCGACATCAACATGCCGGGCCTCAACGGCCTCGAACTGGCGCGGCTGCTCGGCGGGTTCGCCGTACCGCCGCTCATCGTCTTCGTCACCGCGCACGAGGACTTCGCCGTCCGCGCCTTCGACCTGAAGGCCGTCGACTACCTCCTCAAGCCCTTGCGCCAGGAGCGGTTCGCGGAGGCCGTGCGCCGGGTGGCCGGGCTGACCCGTGCCGGCCAGGGGCCCCGCGCCCGGCCGGACGTACCGCCCGCCCCGGGCCAGGTCCCGGTGGAGCTGGGCGGGGTGACGAGGTTCGTGGCCGTCGCCGACATCGCGTACGCCGAAGCCCACGGGGACTACGCCCGGCTGCACACCCGGCGCGGCAGCCACCTCGTGCGCGTACCGCTGTCCACGCTGGAGGAGCAGTGGCGCACCCACGGGTTCGTGCGCGTCCACCGCAGTCATCTGGTCGCGCTCGACCGGATCGAGGAACTCAGGCTGGACGGCGGGAACCTCACCGTCCGGGTCGCGGGCCGGGTCCTCCCCGTCAGCCGTCGCAATGCCCGTGAGCTGCGCGACCTCCTGGCCCGCCGCGCCACCGGCACCGTCGCACGCGCCCGCTGATCCGGGCGCGCCGTGGCGGCCCTGTGCCGAACCCGCCAGGACCCTGTCTCACCCGGCCCGTGCTGCGTACACTCGCCGCAACAAGGTGATCACCGGGGTGTCGGGGGGTGCGTCATGGGTGCGGAACCCGCCCCGCGCCGGGAGGTGGTCACCGGGGCGCCGGCCGGCCGTACGCGGGCCGCGTACCCCGAATCCACCGCGCCGGACGATCTCGCCGTACGAGAACTGATGCGACGTCAGGTACGCGTCGGCCTCCTCGCCTGCTCCCTGATCGCCCTGCCCCTCGGGCTGTTCCCCGTGCTCTTCCGGCTGCTGCCGGCCGGCGGCACCGGTCAGGGTGCCGTCTGGCTCCTGCTGGGGGTGGCGCCGTACCCCGTCCTGCTCGTCACCGGCGTCTGGTACGTCCGCCGTGCCGAGCGCAACGAGGGTGACGTGAGCGGGCGTTGAACCAGACGTACGGAATCGCCGGGGTGTCCGCCGTGGTGCTCGCCACGGCACTCGTCGGCGCGCTCGGGCTGCGGGTGTCCAGGACCACCTCCGACTTCTACGTGGCCTCCCGTACCGTCGCGCCCAGGCTCAACGCCTTCGCGGTGAGCGGTGAGTACCTGTCCGCCGCCTCCTTCCTCGGCATCGCCGGACTCCTGCTCGCCCAGGGCGCCGACATGCTCTGGTTCCCCATCGGCTACACCGCCGGGTTCCTCGTCCTGTTGGCCTTCGTCGCCGCCCCGCTGCGCCGGTCCGGCGCGTACACGCTGCCCGACTTCGCCGAGGCCCGGCTGGAGTCACGGGCGGTGCGGCGGATCGCCGGGATGCTCGTGGTGGGCGTCGGCTGGCTGTACCTGCTGCCCCAACTGCGGGGAGCGGGGCTGACCTTGCGGCTGCTCACGGGTGCGCCCGGCTGGCTCGGCGGGCTGGTGGTCGCCGTCGTGGTGACCGTCGCGGTCGCGGCCGGGGGCATGCGCAGCATCACGTTCGTCCAGGCGTTCCAGTACTGGCTCAAGCTGACCGCGCTGCTGGTGCCCGTGGTGTTCCTGCTCGCCGCCTGGCACGCCGACCGTGCCCCGCTGCCCGCCTGGGGCGAGCGGCCCGTCTTCCAGCGGTCCACGGAGGTCCGCGTCGACCGCCCGCTGACCGTCACCGTGCGGGAACCCGTACGGGTCACCGCCACCGGCAGCATCGACGGGCACCCGCTGCGCGGGGCCGTGCTCACCCTCGCCGAGGGACGCCACCGCATCGGGGCGCACACCGGTCTCCTCTTCCCCGCCGGTGCCCAAGTGCCCCTGCCGCAGGTGGAGACAAGCTCCGCACCGCCCGCCCCGAGCGACGCGGAACACGGGCTGTACGCCACCTACGGGCTGATCCTCGCCACCTTCCTCGGCACCATGGGCCTGCCGCACGTCGTCGTCCGCTTCTACACCAACCCCGACGGCCGCGCCGCCCGCCGCACCACGGTCATCGTGCTCGGCCTGCTCGGCGCTTTCTACCTGCTGACGCCGGTGTACGGCTCGCTGGCCCGGCTGTACGCGCCCGACCTGCTGCTCACCGGTGACACCGACGCCGCGGTACTCGTACTGCCGCAAAGGCTGGTCGGCGGGGCCGCTGGCGACCTCCTGGGTGCGCTGGTCGCGGGCGGGGCCTGCGCGGCCTTCCTCTCCACCGCCTCCGGGCTCACCATGTCGGTCGCCGGGGTGCTCGCGCAGGACGTGCTCCCGGCGCTGGGCCTCCGGCACTTCCGGCTGGCCGTCGTCCCCGCCATCGCCGTGCCCACCGCCGCCGGCACGGTGGTGGGCGGGCTGCCGGTCGCCGACGCGGTCGGGCTGGCGTTCGCCGTCTCCGCGTCCTCCTTCTGCCCTTTGCTCGTCCTGGGCATCTGGTGGCGCGGTCTCACCCCGCCCGGCGCCGTCGCCGGCCTCCTCCTCGGCGGGGGCTCGGCCCTCACCGCCGTCACCACGACCATCACCGGCAGCACTCAAGCCGGTTGGACCCGCACCTTGCTGGCCTGGCCCGCCGTGTGGTCGGTCCCGGTCGGCTTCTCGGCGATGATCCTGGTCTCGCTCGCGACCCGGCACCGGGTCCCCGCCGGAACGGCGGCCACGATGGCGCGGCTGCATCTACCGGAGAGGCGGGTGTGAGGTGGCCGGGTCGAGCGTGCTCGGAGTGTGTCTGCTGGGGGTCGCGGGGCTGACGCTGTTCGTGCTGGGGGCTGCGGCGGGGCACGTCGCGCTGCGGCGGCAGCAGGCCAATCCCGCCGGGCCCGGCACGCCGGTGGAGCAGGCCACCTTTCATACGCTGCACACCGCCTCGCTGGCCGCGCCCCCACTGCGTGCCGGGCTCACACCGGACACCGCGCGGAAGGCGGCCAGGCGGTTGCGGCCACTGCTCGGGACCGGGGCGCTGGCGCTCGCCGACGAGGAGGCCGTGCTCGCCTGGGACGGGGCGGGGGAGCACCACCGTGCTCAGGTCGCCGAGCGGCTCGCCGGCGTGGTGCGGGCGGGGCGCACCCAGCGTGTGGATCTGGACTGCGCGCACGCCGACTGCGCCGTACGGCAGGGTGTGCTCGCACCGTTGACCGTGGACGGCCGGGTCGCCGGGGTGCTCGCCGCGTTCGGGGACGGGGAGTCCGGGGGGCTGCGCCGGGCCGCCGAGGAGGTCGCCCGCTGGGTCTCCGTACAGCTCGAACTGGTCGACCTGGACCGGGCCCGCTCCAGTGTGATCGAGGCCGAGATCCGTGCCCTGCGCGCCCAGATCTCCCCGCACTTCATCTACAACTCCCTCGCGAGCATCGCCTCGTTCGTGCGCACCGACCCCGAGCGGGCTCGTGAACTCCTGCTGGAGTTCGCGGACTTCACCCGCTACTCGTTCCGCCGGGGCGGCGACTTCACCACGCTCGCCGAGGAGTTGCGCTCCATCGAGCAGTACCTCGAACTCGCCCGCGCCCGCTTCGGCCGCCGTCTCGCGGTCACCCTGCGGATCGCGCCCGAGGTGCTGCCGGTGACTCTGCCCTTCCTATGCCTCCAGCCGCTCGTGGAGAACGCGCTCAAGCACGGCCTGGAGGAGTCCGCCGAGCGCGGCCGCATCACCATCATCGCGGAGGACGAGGGCACCGAGGCCCGCGTGGTCATCGAGGACGACGGCGTGGGCATGGAGCCGGACCGCCTGCGCGCCCTGCTGCGCGGCACCGCCGGCCCGGACACCGGCATCGGCCTGAGCAACGTCGACCGCCGGCTGCGCCAGGTGTACGGGGACACGTACGGCCTGGTCATCGAGACCGGTGTGGGCGCGGGCACGAAGATCACCGTACGGGTCCCGAAGTTCCGCCCCGGCTCGCGCCAGGGGTGAACGGTCAGGTCCAGCGGCCGTCGGGCTGCTTGCGCTCCTGCTGCTGGCGCTGGTGACGCTGCTGGTCCTTCGCCTGGCGGGTGGCCGCCTCGGGGATCTGGGTGTGGTAGTAGAGCAGCTTGCCCTGTCCCCGCGCACCCAGGCCGTGATGGCCCTTCATCGGAGAGTTCCTGCGCATGACTGGGCTCCTTGCTCGCAACAGGTCCGCGTGTCCGGGAGAACTGTCCGGGGAGGTCTGGTCACCGGCGTTCAGAGGTGCCCGTTTCGTTGACCTCCATGGTATTTCCGCTGCGCCGTTCGGGCGACCGGGCCGGTCCTCCTTTCGAGGTGCGGGCGCGGGGGCGCGGTGCGACGCTGACTTGGTGCATACCTCTGAGCTGACTCCTGAGATCCGTGCCGCTCTGAGCGAGCCGAGGTCGTACCCCGCCATCACCCTGGTGATGCCCACCGATCCGGACTTCCCCTTCAGCGACAAGGACCGCATCATGCTGCGGGACCTCGTCACCGAGGCCAAGCGCCGCCTGGCGGGGGACCCGGACGTCTCACGTGAGACCCGGCTGGAACTGCGGAACCACATGCTGGACACCACGATGATCGAACAGGTGGCAGATCCCTTCCACCCGGACGACGCCATGGTGGTCTACGTGGCCGCCGACGAGCCGGTCCAGGTCTGGCAGATGACGTCGCCCGCGCCGGTGCGCCCGCGCGTGGAGTTCGCCGACCAGTTCCTGACGCGGTACCTGGCGGCCGCCGAGCAGCGGTCCCGGCCGTTCATGGTGCTCGTGCTCGACCAGGAGATGTGCCGTCTCTACCACGGCTCGGTGAAACGCCTGGACGAGGTCGAGCACCACGGATTCCCGTGCGAGCCGGAGATTCCGTCCCCGGAGGACGCGCTGCCGGGCCCGATCCCGCACTCGGCGCCGTACGAGGGGCACAGGGAGCGGGTCGAGCAGTACCTCCGCCGGGTCGACAAGCGGCTCGGCGACGCGATCGAGGAGCACGACGGCGATCTGCCGCTGTTCGTCATCGGCGGCGACAAGACCCTGTCGACATTCAGGGACGTCACCACGCACGGTGGCATGATCGCGGGCACGCTGCCGCTGACCGGCATGGACAAGGACCGGGCTGCGGACCTGATGAAGCGGCTGGAGCCGGCCCTCGCCGAGTTCCATGAGAAGCAGGTCGCCGAGGCCGTCGACGCGCTGGGCGAGGCGCGCGGGCTCGGCAAGTACGCGGGCGGGCCTCAGGAGGTCTGGACGGCCGTGGCGGACAAGTCGGTGGCGCGGCTCGTCGTGGAGGAGGGGCTCGACCTCGCGGGCCGGATCACCGGGGACGGCCGGGCACTGGAGCTGGTCGAGGTGCCCGAACCGGTCACACTGCCCGACCCCAGGCCGGACGTCGAGCCGTCGCCGCACACCCTGGGCGTGGCCACCGACATCGTCGAGCAGCTGGTCGACCGCGCCGTCGACGCCGGCTCCCGGGTCCTCTTCGTCCCCGACGGCACCCTCGCCGAGGCGGGGGGCGTGGCGGCGCTGCTCAGGTACTGACCTGGTGCCGGGCCGAGCCGTCCGCCGTACCGCGGCGCGGGTGGAAGACGGCGGCCAGGCACATGGACCGGGCGCTGCCGAAGATCGCCGCCATGACGTCGTGAACGGCACGGCTGCCCGCCGTGCCGGCCGGCGCTACCCGGCTGACCTTCCGCGTCGGCGATCACCGCGTCCAGCGCGCCCGGCCCAATTCATCGGAATCCCTCGCGGGGCCCGTCACCTCGCATCCGCGACCCGCGGCATGACCGGCGACCAGCGGCCCCACTCCCGTCGAACCACGGGTGACCAGCGCGGACATCCTTCCGACAGGGGGTCGGCGCTTCGCGTCACGGCCCGGCCTCGCGCCGAGAGGCTCGCAGACGCGGCTCGGCGGGCGCCCGCGAGAGCTGTGGCGACGGGTGCGCGGTCCGGCAAGACTGAACGCATCCGCGCCTGGAAGCAGGTGGACCATGAGCAGCATCGACGTGTCGGTCGAGGTCCGAGTACCCGTCCGTACCGCGTACGACCAGTGGACCCAGTTCAAGAGCTTTCCCCGGATCATGGACGCCGTGCAGCGCGTGGACCAGGTCGGTCCCGCGATGACCCGGTGGAGGGTGAGGACGGGACTGCTCACCAGGGAGTTCATGGCCGAGATCGTCGAGCAGGAACCGGACTCGCACATCGCCTGGCGCACTGTGGGGCGCCACCCGTGGCTGTGGGGTGAGGTGTCCTTCCGCGCGGCCGCCCCGGACCGCACCGTGATCACGGTGAACATGCACATCGAGCCGCGCGGGCTCGGCGGCCGGCTGCCCGCCTCGGCGAACCGGGCCCGCAAGCTCGTCCGCGAGTCGCTGGAGAACTTCAAGGAGTTCATCGAGGGCCTCGGCGACGCCGGCGGCGCCTGGCGGGGCTCCATCCACAACGGCAGGGTCTCGCCCGCCGAGCCCGACCCGCCCAGGAGCCGCGTCCCCAAGTGGCCCGTCGGCTGACCACGAGCCGGCCCGCCGCCCCGGACGGCCGAGCGGCCTCCTGCGTGCCGCAGGACAGAGCGAGAGGCATTCCCCATGAAGAAGGCGCCGAAGCACGAGCCGGACGAGCCGCTGACCGTCAGCCCGCCCAAGAAGTGGGCGGCGGGCGTCCCGGCGGTGACGCACGCCCTGGAGTACTCCCTCGAGGAGGCGTCGCTGCGCACCACGGCGACGACGCTGCTGACCATGAACCAGATCGGCGGCATCGACTGCCCCGGCTGTGCCTGGGCCGACCCGGCACCGGGCCACCGGCACATGAACGAGTACTGCGAGAACGGTGCCAAGCACATCAACGACGAGGCCACCGGGCGCCGCGTCACCCGCGAGTTCTTCCGCGCCCACCCCGTCTCCTGGCTCAACGAGCAGTCCGACCTCTGGCTCAACCAGCAGGGCCGCCTCACCGAGCCCATGATCAAGCGGGCCGATTCGGACTACTACGAGCCGATCAGCTGGGCCGCCGCGCTGGACCTGCTCGCGGACGAGCTCAAGTTGCTGGACTCCCCGGACGAGGCATGCTTCTACACCTCGGGCCGTGCCAGCAACGAGTCGGCGTTCGTGCTCCAGCTCTTCGCCCGCGCCTTCGGCACCAACAACCTGCCCGACTGCAGCAACCTGTGCCACGAGACCAGCGGTTTCGGCCTGCACGAGACGCTCGGCACCGGCAAGGGCACCGTCTCCCTGGACGACATCCACCAGTCCGACCTGATCTTCCTCGTCGGCCAGAACCCGGCGACGAACCACCCGCGCCAGCTCTCCGCGCTCGAGGAGTGCAAGGACAACGGCGGCAAGATCATCGCGGTGAACACGCTGCCCGAGGCCGGTCTGATGCGGTTCAAGAACCCGCAGCAGGTCCGGGGCGTCATCGGCGACGGCGTCAAGATCTCCGACCTCTTCCTGCACATCCGCAGCGGCGGCGACCTGGCGCTGTTCCAAGGGCTCAACAAGCTGCTGCTGGACGCCGAGGACGCCCGCCCCGGCACGGTCCTGGACCACGACTTCATCGCCAGGCACACCTCCGGCTTCGAGGAGTTCGCCCGGCACGCCCGCGGCATCTCCTGGGACGACATCCTCACCGCCACCCAGCTCACCCGGGAGGAGATCGAGGAGGCCCACGACCACGTCATGCGCGCGGACCGCGTGATCGTCTGCTGGGCCATGGGTGTCACGCAGCAGCGGCAGGGCGTGCCGACCGTCCGTGAGATCGTCAACTTCCTGATGCTGCGCGGCAACCTGGGCCGGGTCGGCTGCGGCGCCAGCCCCGTACGCGGACACAGCAACGTCCAGGGCGACCGCACCATGGGCGTGTGGGAGCAGATGCCCGACGAATTCCTGGACGCTCTGAAGTCCGAGTTCCGCTTCGAGCCGCCCCGCCACCACGGGTACGACGCGGTGAAGGCCGTCAAGGCGATGGCCGAGGGCAAGGTCAGGGTGTTCCTGTCGCTGGCCGGCAACTTCGTGCGCGCCGCCCCCGACACCGAGGTCACCGACGCGGCCATGCGCCGCTGCAAGGTCACCGCGCAGATCTCCACCAAGCTCAGCAAGGCGCACACCGTCACCGGCGAGACCGCGCTGATCCTGCCCTGCCTCGGCCGCACCGAGATCGACATCCAGGCGGGCGGCGTCCAGTTCGTCACGGTGGAGAACACCTCCAGCGAGGTGCACTCCTCGTTCGGCAAACTCCGCCCCGCCTCCCGGCTGCTGCTCAGCGAGGTCGCCATCCTGTGCCGGCTCGCCGAGCGCACCCTCGGCGACAGGGCCGACATCCCCTGGCTGGAGTTCGAGTCGGACTACGGCAACATCCGCGACCGGGTGGCCCGGATCATCCCGGGCTTCCACGACTTCAACCGGCGGGTGGCCCGGCCCGGCGGCATCAAGCTGCCGAACCCCGTCAACGAGGGCGTGTACGCCACCGCCACCGGCAAGGCCATGTTCACCGTCAACGACTGGGACATGTCCGCGGCGCCCCCCGGCCATCTGGTCCTGCAGAGCACCCGCTCGCACGACCAGTGGAACACCGTCCCGTACACCAACAACGACCGCTACCGCGGCATCCACGGCCGCCGCGACATCATCATGGTCAACCCCGAGGACATGGTCGATCTGGGCCTGGTCCGCGGGCAGTTCGTGGACATCGTCGGCGTCTGGCACGACGACGCAGACCGCCGGGTGAAGGGCTTCGAGGTCGTCCCCTACCCGACCAGCCGGGGGTGCGCGGCCGCGTACTACCCGGAGGTGCAGCCGCTGGTCCCGCTCGACAGCGTGGCGGCGATCAGCAACCAGCCCACCTCCAAGGGCATCGTGGTCCGCCTCGAACCGGGCAGCCCGCCCCCCGGCACCAAGCCCACCCAGTGGCACGGGTGACCCCGGCCGCCGCCCTCACTCCGGGGGCGGCAGCAGAGTGCCCAGCGGACCGAGGTCCAGGTTGAGGTCGTCCATCGTCAGGCCGTACCGCGCGCACAGCCCGGTCATCCGGTCGTGCAGGAGCATCAGTGTCGCCCCCAGGCGCTCTTCCTCCTCCTCGGACAGGTCGCCCTCGTCGACCCGGTTGAGGGCCTGGCGCTCCATGAGCTGACGAAGCAGCTCGACCAGGGTGAGGACCAGCTTCATCAGATCCCGCTCCACGGTGTCGGGGTCGGCGGTGATCCGGCGCGCCGGCCGGGGCGCCCGCTCGTCGGAGGCGGGCAGGTCGGCCGGGGCCGCGGGCAGCAGGCGGAACGCCCGCTCGGCCGCCGCCGCGACCTCCGCCCGGCGCCGGCCCGGTCCGCCGCGCTCCCCATCAGCCGTCATCGCCCCGTCCCTCGATCTGCCTCGGCTCGGCGAAGGGCGAGGGCACCTCCGAGCTGATGGACACGATCAGCGCCCGCAGCGAGACACGCACCAGGTCGATGCCGGCGATGGAGAGCACCACGTCGCCGGTGAGGACCACCCCGCCGCTCAGCAGGCGGTCCAGCAGGTCGATGAGCGCGACCTGCCGCTGCGCCAGCGGCTCTGTCGCGGCCTGCTGCCGGTCGGGCGTGGTCACGGCCCGGCCCCCGCCGCGTCGCCGCTCTCCTCGGACGCCATGGCGAACGAGTACGGCGCCCACGGTCCGGTGATCTCCACCCGCACCCCCGCGAGACCGTCCGCCGCCCGCCGCACCTCGTCGCGGAACGCGTCGCACCGCTCCAGCGGCACCAGATACGCGTCGTTGACCACGTTCTCGCCCGCCGCCTTTGCGAGCGCCCCCTGCTGTACCCGGTGCCGGGCCCGCTCGCTGGCGTACGCCCGCCCCGCCGCCTCGATGCCCTCCGCCGCCCGCTGGGCCTCCTGGTGGGCGGTGTCCCGATGGCGCTGCTGCCGCCGGCGGCCGCGCAGGTAGGAGCGTCCGGGGCTCAACTGTGTTTCGGCGGGGGCGGGAGGCGGCTCCGGCGCGGCCGAGGGGTCCACGTAGACCTTCACGCCCCACTCGACGTGGCCCGAGAGCCTGGCCAGCCGGTCCGTGAACAACTCGCGTCCCTCGTGCAGCACTTGACGCGCCCGGGCGTCGTCCAGATACACGGTGGCCAGGCGCAGCGGGAGCACGGTGGTGTGGGCGGCGACCGCCTCCACGACCCGGTGATGGGCGCGGGCCACCGCGCTCAGCCAGTCCAGATCCTCCAGTCGGCGACGCAGCGCCTCCTCGCGGAAGTCCTCGGCCGGTACCGAACTCGCCACCAGGGCGAGGCCGTTGCCGTCGGACACCAGGCGCACGGGGGCGCCGGCGACGCCCTCCAGCCCGGCCGGCCGGGCATCGGCGCGGATCACGCCGTAGACGTATGTCATGAGGTCACTCATCGCGGCTCCGCCTCCGTCGGCGGGCGGGGCGCGGTGCGGGCTCGGGCTCCGGCTCCTCTTCCTCCAGTTCGGCCTCCTCCACCTCTTCCTCCTCCGGCTCCTCCTCGTAGTACTCCTCCGGCTCGACCTCCAGCAGTTCCTCCGGCTCCCTGAGAGCGGCCAGTTCGGCCCGCAGGCGGCGGTTCTCCTCGGCGAGCGAGTGCTCGTCGCCCCTGGCCCGGGAGGACAGCGAGGGATCGTGCTCCCACCAGTCGATGCCCATCTCCTTCGCCTTGTCGACGGAGGCGACCAGCAGCCGGAGCTTGATCGTCAGCAGTTCGATGTCGAGCAGGTTGATCTGGATGTCGCCCGCGATCACGATGCCCTTGTCCAGCACGCGTTCGAGGATGTCGGCGAGGTTGGCGGACGAGCCCTGCCCGTAAGGCTGGGTCGCCCGCGAGGGGGACGAGCCGAGCCGGTTGCCCAGTGGTTCACTCACGATGGGGGCCTCGTCTTCCCTGGTGCGTGCTGGATCAGGGCTGCCGGTTGCGGAAGTCGCGTATCTCCTCCAGCCGGTCGAGCAGCTCGTCCTCGCGCCGGTCGAACGTCTCCTCGTCGATCTCTCCGGCGAGCAGCTGCTTCTCCAGCGCGGCGAGTTCGGCGTGGATGGGGGCGGGGTCGTAGTACTCGTCCTCGGCCGCCTCCAGGACGCGCTCGACCACCCAGCCGACGCCGCGCACCGGCGCCAGGGGGAGGGTGAGGATCTGGGTGAACAGGCCCATGACGTCTCTCGGTTCCTCAGTCGTCAGACGAAGCTGTACGGCGGAAGCGGACCGTTCAGCCTGAAGTCGAGCCCCTCGCCCAGTTGATGGGCGACGCTCATTTCCGTGGTGAGGAATGCCTCCTCCTGATCGTCGGCCACCAGGAAGGACACGCTGAGGAAATCCGAACCGGTCGGCTGCGTGGAGTCCACGTCACGCACGAGCGGGCGCAGTGCCTCCACCACGCCTGCGGCCAGCGCCTCCTGACGGGCCTGCACCTCCTGGGCCACCAGTTCACCGAGCCGCACGGGTGCCGAAGGATCGTCCGACCCGTTCCTGATCTCGTCGTTGAGCTGCCGCGCGGCCGGTGACTCGGTGAGGATCTGACGCAGGAGGGAGTCCTCGTCCTGCGCCACCTTCAGGTGGTATTCGGTGCAGCCCTCCAACTCCCGGAGCCGGTCCGCGTAATCCTCGGCACGCTCCTCCAGGGCGGCCCGCACCTCCTCGTCGCTCGCCGCCACCAGGCCGAACCGCAGGGGCAGTATGGTGCCGTCGGCCATCAGCCGCTCCTGCACCTCCTGGTGCGCGCCGACGTCACGGCGCTTGGCACGCAGGTTCACGGGCGCGTCGCTGACCACGGCGCACAGCGACCCGGCGGTCACCGTCCGCAGGGGACCGGGGGACTCGCCGACGCCGCGCAGCCCGTCGAGGCGCAGCGGGTGCTGTTTGTCGGTGACGGAGTAGACGTAGACGCCCATCGCTCATTCCCTCTCACGGGTCGAGGTGCGCTTGGAGGTGCGCTTGGCCGGCCGGCGTTTCCGCGGGGGTTCACGCTCCTCCTCGTCCTCGTCGTCGCTGTCACCGCCGGTGACCGCCTTCAGGGTGTCGGTGACCGCCTCGGCGGCCCCGGTCAGAGCACCCTTCGACTTGCCCTTGGCGCCGCTCTCCATGGTGTCGCCGACGATGTCGGTGAGCTGGGCCGGAGCCTTGCGCCCGGCCTCCAGGTCCAGCCGGTTGCACGCCTCCGCGAAGCGGAGATACGTGTCCACGCTGGCGACGACGATACGAGCGTCGATCTTGAGTATCTCGATGCCCACCACGGACACGCGGATGAAGATGTCGATCACCAGGCCGCGGTCCAGGATGAGTTCCAGGACGTCGTAGAGGCTGCCGCCGCCACCGCCGCGGCTGACGTTGCCTCCGCCTTGCGGCACCACGGTCATGGTGCCTCCCTTCACCGGCGGGCTCAGCCGCGCCGGTCGATCTGCCCCCGGGTGTAGCGGCGCGTGCGCTCGTAGGCCACGAGGTCACCCTCCTTGTCGAGGGAGACGCGGTAGGTCGCCATCACGCTGGTCGTTTCGGGCACTCGCTCCAGTTCGAGCACCTCTACGTCTGCCTCCCAGCCGTCGTTCGTCGCTTTCAGTGCCGAGACGGAGTCCGGGGCCCGGCCGAGGAGCTCCGTGAGCTGCTCGGCCGCGGTCCGCATCGCCCAGGCAGGGCCCTTCGCGGGTCGGCGACGTGGCTCACCGGCCGGTCGCCGACCGGTGGCCCGACTGCCGCCGGTCCGCCGCCTGGCGGGCTCTTCTGCTGCGGCCATGGTCTCTCCGGTGATCGAAGCGGTCTCTCCGGCAGGACCGGAGCGGGCGCCAGATTCCACGCATGAACATACAATTTCAGCATATAGGGTTATACGCCGCATCAGCGTCGGCCGGCTCCTCACTGAGCTCGCCGGAACCGCGTGTGCGCCTCATGCAGAGCCTCGGCGTTGCACAGGGTGCGTGCGATCCCTTCTTCCTCGATCGCGAGCCGGGTCGGGGTTCAGACACCGAAGCCCGGTTGTCCCCGACCTCTTCCGAAGGGAACCGGTTCATGAATGACACGACCAAAGTCGCTCTCGCCGCCGCCGTCGCAGGTGGCTACGTACTCGGACGTACGAAGAAGGGACGCCTCGCCTTCGCCCTGGCGACCTATCTGGCCGGCAGGCGCACGGGGCTCAATCCCCAGGCACTGCTGAGCGAGGGGCTCGGCAAACTCGGCGAGATTCCGGGCGTCTCCGATCTGAACGAGCAGCTTCGCGGGGAACTGCTGAACGCGGGACGCACGGCCCTCACCGCCACCGCCGACCGCCGCCTCGGCGGTCTGGCCGAGTCTCTCCGCGAGCGCACACAGCGCATCGGCCAGAAGTCGGAGAAGAAGGAAAAGGCCGAGGAGGAGGAGCCCGAGGAGCCCGAGGAGCCCGAGGAGTACGAGTACGAGGACGAGGCGGAGGAGCCCGAGGAGGAAGAGGAGTTCGAGGAGGAAGGCGAAGAGGAAGTAGAGGAACCGCGGGCGGAGGAGGAACCCGAGGAGGACGAGGAGGAAGAGGAGGAAGAGCCGGAGGAAGAGGAGGAGCCCGAGGAGGAGGAAGAGCCTGAGGAGGAGGAAGAGCCTGAGGAGGAGGAAGAGCCCGAGGAGGAGCCCGAGAAGCCTGCACCGCGTCGTCGGTCCCCCGAGAAGCAGGCTTCGGGCAAGAAGCCGGCTCCGGCGAAGAAGGCCCCCGCCAAGAAGGCTCCCCCGGCGAAGAAGGCCCCCGCGAAGAAGGCTCCCGCCAAGAAGTCCGCTCCCGCCAAGAAGACGGCGGCCAAGAAGGCTCCGGCGAAGAAGACCCCCGCCAAGAAGGCTCCGGCGAAGAAGTCGGCTGCCAAGAAGACCGCTGGGCGTCGGAGGTAGGCCATGGCAGGCAAGGAAGACGTCAAGGATGGTGCCGGCTCCGGCCTGCAGATGCTGCGGAGCGAGGTGGGCGACTACCTGGGTGCCCAGGCGGAACACCTGGTGGGGAAGACGGGCGAGAAGCTGACGGGCCTGACCCAGAAGCTCCTCGACTCGGCCGGCGGGGACGGCGGCGGTGGCGGCGGCCTCATCAAGGGCGTCGGCAGCCGCATTCTCCAGGGCGAATCGCCGTTCAAGGCGATAGTCGCCGAGAAGGCCGGGGACGTGAAGGACAAGGTGGTGGACAAGGCCAAAGGGCTGTTCGGCGGCGGGAGCAAGGGGAAGTCCGGAAACGCCAAGGTGATGAACATCATCGAGGTGCTGGACATCGGACTGCCACTGCGCACCACCTACGACCACTGGACTCAGTACGACGAGTTCAGCGGCTTCACCAAGGGAGTGCAGAGCGTCTCCCAGAGCGACGAGGTCACCAGTGACTGGAAGCTCAAGGTGGGTCCCTCCAAGCGCAGTTACAAGGCGACCGTGCAGGAGCAGGTCCCGGACCAGCGGATCGTGTGGACCTCGGAGGGCGCCAAGGGCACCACCCGCGGTTGCGTGACCTTCCACGAACTCGCCCCCGAACTGACCCGGATCGTCCTCGTCGTCGAGTACTCCCCGGCGGGCTTCTTCGAGAAGACCGGCAACATCTGGCGTGCCCAGGGCCGCCGGCTGCGGCTGGACTTCAAGAACTTCCAGCGCTATGTCAGCTTCGCCGACCCGGACGAGGTGGAGGGCTGGCGCGGCGAGATCCGCGACGGCGAGGTCGTCCGCTCCCACGAGGAGGCCGTGGAGGAGGAGGAACGAGAAGCGGGCGAGGAGGCCGAAGAGGGCGAGGGCGACGAAGAGGAGTACGAGGACGAGTACGACGAGGAAGAGGACGACGAAGCCCCCGACGAGGACGAGGACGAGTACGAGGACGAGTACGACGACGGGGACTACGAGGACGAAGAGGAAGAGGACGAGGAGGATCAGGAAGGGAGGTGACTCCCGCACCGCTCACCGGGCGCGCCCGTCCCCGCCACGGCGGTCGCGCCCGGCGAGCACGATCAGCTCCTCTCCCGCTCCGGCATCTCCAACTCCCTGAAGAAAGAACGGACATCACCCACCAGAAGCTCCGGCTGCTCCATCGCCGCGAAGTGCCCGCCCCGGTCGAACTCCGTCCAGCGCACGATGTTGTCGTGCCGCTCCGCCAGATGCCGCAGAACGATGAAGTTCTCGCGCGGGAACGCGGCGAACGCGGTCGGGGTCCGGGACGGCTCGGGCGGCTGTCCCCGGTACCGCGCGTGGGCGCGCTCGTAGTAGATGCGCGCGGACGAACCCGCCGTGCCCGTCAGCCAGTACAGCATCACGTCGGTGAGCAGGTGGTCCCGGTCCACGGCGTCCTCGGGGCGGTCCACCGAGTCCGTCCACTCCTTGAACTTCTCCGCGATCCAGGCCAGTTGGCCCACGGGGGAATCGGTGAGGGCGTACGAGAGAGTCTGCGGGCGGGTGGACTGGATGTCGGCGTACCCCTGCTGCTCGCGGCTCCACGCCTTCATCCGCTCCCAGGACGCGAGCGTGCGCGTGCGTTCGGCCGGGCTCAGCGCGGCGAGTTCCTCCCCGGTCGGCTCGGCGGTCGCGCAGGCGCCCGGGACGAGGTTCAGGTGGACGCCGACGACCTGCTCGGGGCGGATACGGCCCAGTTCGCGGGAGACGGCCGCGCCCCAGTCACCGCCCTGCGCGCCGTACCGCGCGTAGCCCAGGCGGTCCATCAGCTCCGCGAAGGCCGCGGCCGTCCGTCGGTACTCCCAGCCGGGCTCGCGGGTCGGGCCGGAGAACCCGAAGCCGGGGATGCTCGGCAGCACGAGATGGAACGCGTCGGCGGGGTCACCGCCGTGCGCGCGCGGGTCGGTCAGCGGGCCCACGATCCGCTCGAACTCGGCGAAGGAGCCCGGCCAGCCGTGGGTGACGATCAGCGCGGTCGCGTCCGGCTCGGGGGAGCGGATGTGCGCGAAGTGGATGTCCGCGCCGTCGATCGTCGTCGTGAACTGCGGCCACTCGTTCAGCCGGGCCTCCGCCGCCCGCCAGTCGTACTCGTGCCGCCAGTACGCCGCCAGCTCGCGCAGATAGTCGCGCGGCACGCCGTAGTCCCAGCCCACGCCCGGCAGCTCGTCCGGCCACCGGGTGCGGTCGAGGCGGTGGCGCAGGTCCGCCAGCTCGCTCTCCGGGACGTCGATGCGGAACGGTCGGATGCCGGTGTCAGGTGCGGTCGTCATGTCGACGCAGCCTAAGGGCTGCCCCGTAACCCCCGGCGGGCGCGCGGCGTCAGCCACGGCGCCTCGCGGCGTTGTCGGGTCGTCCGCATACACCCGGTATCCGGACGACCCTCCGCCTTTGCGAGGCACCGCATCTGACGCCTGGCCCTGATCCGCCGGGGATGACGGGACAGCTCTCGGGGCCTCTCGTTCGGATCATGCCGGGCTCACCGGGTCCTGCCTGATCCGAACGCATGTCCCTGGGCGCCCTGATCGAGCGGGCATTTCCGGCGGGCCGACCGCCGCCACCGGCATGATCAGTATGAGCGGCACCGGACCCTGGGCAGGGCGGGGCCCGGGTGGGAGATGCGGGCTCGTGTGCGGCCCTCGCCGGCCGGGTGCCCCTGGGCCGAACGGCTCTCGCCGGGCGCCGCCCGTTGTCCCGGCCGGGCGCGCCGGGTACGTGCCCTGCATGGACGGCTTCGACGTGGACCCCGCGCTGCGCGACGCACTGGACCGGCTCACCCTGCTGGACCAGACCGCCGCCGTACTGGCGAGCACGCTCGACTCGGCGGAGGGGATCAGCCGGGTGTGCCGGGTGCTGGTGCCCGCGCTGGCCGACTGGAGCGTGGGCGATCTGCTGGACGAGGCGGCCGAACTGGAGCGCGTCTGCGTCACCCACCGGGAGCCGGGCACCCCGGTGGCCGGCATGACCGGTGTGCTGCCCGGTGTCGGGGAGGACTCCGACGACCCGTGGTCGCGGGTGCTGCGCGGGGCGGGGGCACTGCTGCTGGGCGCTGAGCACTTCGAGCCGGACCCGGAGATCCCCGACCCCCTCCACGCGCTGAACAGCGAGCTGTTCCGGCGGCTGGGGGGTGCATCGGGCATCGTCGCGCCGCTGCGCGCCCGGCGCCGGGTGCTCGGCGCGCTGACCCTCGTCCGTGAGGCGGGCCGGACCCCGTTCGGGGAGCAGGACCTGGCGCTGGTGGAGGGGCTGGCGCACCGGGTGGCCCTCGCGGCGGACAACGCCAGGCTGCACGCCGACGTGCAGAACATCGCCGAACGCCTGCAGCGCTCGCTGCTCCCCCGCCTGCCGGTCATCGATGGCCTGCGCATCGCCGCCCGTTACACGCCCGCCGCGTCGTCCGCCCAGGTGGGCGGCGACTGGTACGACAGCTTCGAGCTCCCCCAGGGCGACATCTCCCTGATCATCGGCGACGTCACCGGTCACGACCTGCAGGCGGCGGTCGCCATGAGCCAGATCCGCAACATGCTGCGCGGCATCGCCTGCGACCGGCAGGAGCCGCCCGGCCGCATCCTGCGCCGGCTGGACCTGGCCATGGCCGTCCTCTACCCGTACCAGACCGCCACCTGCGTGTACGCCCTGCTGAAGAGACCGGAACACGGCGGCTACCAGCTGGACTGGGCGTCGGCCGGCCATCTGCCGCCGCTGCTGGTCACCGCGGCCGGAGACACCAGCTACCTGGACGACGGGCGCGGCATGGTGCTCGGCGTCGATCCGGAGGGCCGCCGGACCGGTGCCACGGCCGTGCTGCCGCCCGGCAGCACCCTGCTGCTCTACACCGACGGCCTCGTGGAGCGCCGGGGCGAGTCCCTCGACCACGGCCTCACCCGGCTGCGCCAGCACGCGGCCACCCTGATCGACCAGGACCTGGACGTGATGTGCGAGGCGCTCCAGGCCGGCCTCGCCCCGGACGCCGAGGACGACGTGGCCCTGATCGCCCTGCGCCTGCCCACCACGGCCCCCTGACGCGAGGCCGGGGGCCGGACACAGGGATGAAGGACCGCTCGGTGTGACGTACGCCCGGGCCGCGAGGGGACATGTGCCGTGCGGCGGGGACTGACGGCGGACCTCTTGACGGCGGCCGTCGCCGCGCGCCGCGCCCGGGCCGGGAGACCGCCACCGGAGCATCGGGCCACCCGCCCGCCATCACCCGGACGGGCGGGCGCCACCTGACACGCCTGGGTACGACTTCGCGTTCGCGCCCGGGGTGGCGAATCGTGCCGGCGGACTCCACCGTCCACCACTCCCGGGCGCGGGGGCTCACGTGTGCCGGGTGTGTACCGGGCTGTCGGCCACCTCGTCCGGGCGCCTCTCGCCCGATTGCCGCTCCGGCCGGTCGCGGCGCCAGTCGAACGCGGCGAGCGCCAGCGAGGCGGCCATGCCGATCAGCGCGGCGACCAGGGCCGTGACGAGGGCGGTGCGGTAGTCGCCGTGGGTGCTGCCGAGCACCACGTAGAACAGACCGGGCAGTGCGGCCGTGCCCACCGCGGCCCCGAGCCGCTGTCCGGTCTGCAGCGCGCCCCCGGCCGCCCCCGCCATGCGCACCGGTACGTCGCGCAGGGTCATGGTGATGTTGGGGGACACCACGAAGCCGGAGCCGACACCGCCGACGAACAGCACCGGCGCCGCCAGCCAGGGCGCGATGCCCAGGGGCGCCAGACGCAGCAGCAGCGCGGTGCCGCCGAGGCCCAGGATCACCCCCGCCAGTCCGCACACCGTCAGCACCCGGCCGAACCGGTCCACCAGCCGCCCGGCCAGTACGGCCGCGCTCGCCGACCCGATGGCGAAGGCCGTCACGGCGAGACCGGACCTGAGCGGGGAGTAGCCGAGCCCGTGCTGGTAGAACAGCGCGAACACCAGCCACACCCCGCTGAAGCCGACGAAGTACAGGGTGCCCACTCCGGCACCGACCGCGTAGCCGCGCACCTGGCTGAACAACCGCGGATCGAGCAGCGGCTGCTTCTCCCGGGCGACCAGGCGCCGCTGCCACAGCACGAAGGCGACGAGCAGCACCACCGCGACGGGGAACAGCCACCACAGCCGCCGAAGGCCGCCGGAGTCCGCCTGGACCAGCGGGTACATCAGCGCGAGCACCCCGGTACCCAGCAGCGCGATGCCCGGCACGTCCACGCTCCCGCGCCCCTTGCCTTCGATGCGGGGCAGCAGCCGGCGGCCCAGCAGGACCGCGAGCAGCCCGATGGGGACGTTGACGTAGAAGATCCACCGCCAGCCCTGCTCGCCGGAGACCAGGGCGAGGATGGTGCCACCGGTGATCGGTCCGATCGCGGAGGAGATCCCGACGGTCGCGCCGAAGAAGCCGAAGGCCCGGCCGCGCTCCTCTCCCCGGAACATCTGCTGGATCAGCGCCGAGTTCTGCGGTGCCATGAACCCCGCCGCCAGCCCCTGGCAGAGCCGGGCCAGCACCAGCAGCGTGATGTCCGGCGCCGCGCCGCACGCCGCGCTGAAGACCACGAAACCGCTGAGCGCCAGCAGGAAGATGCGGCGCCGGTCCAGCGCGTCGCCCAGCCGCCCGGCGGTGACCAGGGCGAGGGCGAAGGTCAGGGCGTATCCGGAGACCACCCACTGCACCTCGGCCGGGGTGGCGTGCAGGTCCCGCTGGATGGTGGGCAGCGCGACCGCGACGATCGTCACGTCCAGCAGGCTCATGAAACCGGCGACCAGGGTCACCCACAGGGCACGCCATCTGCGGGGGTCCGGCTCGTACCCGTCCTCGGACGCGGACGGCCGCCCGCCGCCCGCCGTCGATGCCGACGCAGTCACCAGGGCTCCTCTCGCCGGGGACGAACACATCGGGCATCCGAGTTCCCCCGAGGCTCCCCGGCACGCACCCGCACTCGTACGGCCCCTTCGCACCCCCCGTTCGATGACCCTCGGTAGCGGTACGGGCGCACAGTGAAGAGGATCGTTTGAGCGCGCGTTGACCGCGCAGGTGTTCTGCTTGAAAACGTGTACGGCGAAAGGAACACCCATGGCGGCCCTCGACAACGAAGACCCGGTGGACCCCGGCGCGGTCAGACGCCACCGTGTGCTGTTCCGCGCGGTCGAGCGGCGGCGCAATCCCAAGCTGCGCCGCAGCGACATCACCGTGACCGACCAGGCCGCCGTGAAGCGCGCCACCAAGGCGGCCGCGCTCGGCAACGCCATGGAGTGGTACGACTTCGGCATCTACAGCTATCTGGCCGCCACTCTCGGCAAGGTGTTCTTCCCCTCGGGGAACGACACGGTGCAGTTGCTCAGTTCCTTCGCCACCTTCGCCGTCGCCTTCCTGGTGCGCCCGATCGGCGGCATGGTCTTCGGCCCGCTCGGCGACAAGATCGGCCGTAAGCGCGTCCTGTCCATGACCATGATCATGATGGCGGTGGGCACGTTCGCCATCGGTCTGATCCCCTCGCACGCCTCCATCGGCCTGTGGGCCCCCGCCCTGCTGATCCTCTTCCGGCTGGTCCAGGGCTTCTCGACCGGCGGCGAGTACGGCGGTGCCTCCACCTTCATCGCGGAGTACGCCCCGGACAAACGGCGCGGGTTCTTCGGCAGCTTCCTGGAGTTCGGCACGCTCGCCGGATACGTCGGGGCCTCCGGCCTGGTCGTCGTCCTGAGCACCGTGTTCAGCGAGGACCAGATGCTGCACTGGGGCTGGCGCATCCCGTTCCTGGTCGCGGCACCGCTCGGCTTCATCGGCCTCTACCTGCGGCTCAGGCTCGACGAGACACCCGCCTTCCAGAAGCTGGAGGGCGGCAGCGTCCGCGCGACCGAGGCCGCCGACGCCGTGGAGACCTCGGCCACCGCCGACCTCGGCAGGATCTTCACCCGGTACTGGCGTCCGCTGGTGCTGTGCCTCGCGCTCGTCGCGGCGTACAACATCACCGACTACATGCTGCTGTCGTACATGCCGACCTACCTGTCGGACGAACTGGGCTACCCCACCAACCACGGGCTGCTGATCCTGCTGCTGGTGATGGTGCTGCAGATGTGCGTCATCAACCAGGTCGGCCGGCTCTCCGACCGCTTCGGCCGCAAGCCGCTGCTCATGGCCGGGATGCTCGGGTTCGTGTTCCTGTCCGTGCCGGCCTTCCTGCTCATCCGGCAGGGCAGCGTGGTCCTCATCGCGCTGGGCCTGCTCATGATGGGCCTGTCCCTGGTCGCGATGCTCGGCACGATGTCGGCCGCGCTCCCGGCGATCTTCCCGACCCAGGTGCGCTACGGCTCCCTGTCGGTGGCCTACAACCTCGCCACCTCGGTCTTCGGCGGCACGACCCCGCTGGTGATCACCTATCTGATCAGCGTCTTCCACACCAACCTCATGCCCGCCTACTACGCCACCGCGGCCGCGGTCGTCGGTGTGATCGCGGTGCTGTGCATGAAGGAGACGGCCAACAAGCCCCTCGCGGGCTCGCCTCCGTCCGTGGAGACGGAGAAGGAGGCCGCGGAGATCGTCCAGACCCAGGCCCCGGCGCCCAGGTTCTGAAGCCGCCCCCCCCGTACGACGGAACGCCCCCAGCCATCACGGCACGGGGGGCGTTTCCGTCGTCTGTGGCCGCGGCCGCTACGGCTTGATGCCCACCGCGGTCCACAGGCTGATCTCCGCGTCGGTGGCGGTCGGTTCGGTGTCCGGACGCCAGCGGTGACCCACCGTGACACCGGGTTCGAGCAGCTCCAGCCCGTCGAAGAAGCGCGCCACCTCGGTGCGGGTGCGGAACTGCACCGGGGTCCCCGCCCCGTTGTAGAGGTCGGCGAGCTTCTCCCAGGTCGGCGCGTCGAAGTCGGGCGTGCAGTGGCTCATGGCCAGCGCGCTGCCCGAGGGAAGCACGTCCAGCAGCCTGCCGACGATCCCGTAGGGGTCCCGGTCGTCCGGCACGAAGTGCATGAGAGCGTTCAGGGACAGCGCCACCGGCTGCTTCATGTCGAGTACGTCGGTCAGCTCGGGGGAGTCCAGCAGCGACTGCGGGTCGTTGACGTCCGCCTCGATGTACGCGGTGCGGCCCTCGGCCGTGCTGCGCATCAGGCGCTCGGCGTACTTCAGGACGAGCGGGTCGTTGTCCGCGTACACCACCCGGGCGTCGGCGACCACGGACTGAGCCACCTGGTGCAGGTTGGGCTCCGTGGGGATGCCGGTGCCGATGTCCAGCCACTGCCGGATGCCGTGCTCCCGGGCCAGGACCCGGGTGGCCCGGTGCATGAAGCCGCGGTTCTCGCGGGCGCAGACAAAGATGCCGGGATAGATCGCCGCAGCAGCCTCCCCCGCCTGCCGGTCTATCTCGAAATGGTCCTTACCGCCCATGTAGTAGTCGTACATCCGGGCGGAGTGGGGCCTGCTGGTGTCGATGTCCCGCGCCGCGTGTGAGTTGGTCATCCTGTCCCTTTTCCGGTGTGTGCGTGGGGGGGAGAGATAAGTCAGCCGTTGGTCAGGTGGTCGGCCAGGCCCCGCTTGACCCCCGCGACGAACGCGGTGATCTCCTCCGGGGTGTAGATCAGCGCGGGCCCCGCGGGGTCGGTCGACTGGCGCAGCGCCACCCGGCCGTCGGCGAGCTGCTTGGTCTGTACGCACTGGCCGCCGTTGGGGCCGCTCCATGGCGACTCCCAGCCCTGTTCGCCGAGGTCGGAGGCGGGCATCCCGTTGTAGGCGTGGCCGCGGCCGTCGATGGTCGTCATGAGTACTCCTTGCGCATGCGGTTCAGGAGCGCCCTGCTCTGCGCGTCGGAGGACAGCAGGGACATGCGGTTGTGCGCCTCCAGATGAGCGACGACGTCGGAGCGCTGGTCCAGGTACATCGCGCCGGAGAGGATCTCGCTGTAGACGATGTCCGGCAGCTCCCGCTCCTCGAACCGGAAGTACGTGAACGGCGCGCACGCCCCCACGTGGGCGCCGGCGGCGAACGGCACGACATCGACGCTGACGTGCGGCAGCTCGGAGAACTCCAGCAGCCGGTCGATCTGCTCCCGCATCACCTCGGGCCCGCCCACCACCCGGTGCAGCACGGCCTCCTCCATCACGACCCACAGCGTCGGCGAGTCGGCCCGCTCCAGCAGAGCGCTGCGGCGCAGCCGCAGGTCCACCCGGCGCGCCAGATCCTCGTCGCCCTCGTTGGGGAAGCCGCCGGCGAGGACGGCGCGCGCGTAGGCGTGGGTCTGGAGCAGGCCGGTCACGTAGTGCGGCTCGTAGGTGCGCAGCGTCTTCGCGCCCGTCTCCAGGCTCACGTACGCGCTGAACCAGCCCGGCACCACGTCGCGGTAGGCGTGCCACCAGCCGGGCTCGTTGGCCCGCTCGGCGAAGGCGACGAACTCGTCCCGCTCCTGCCGGCCGGCGCCGTACGTCTCCAGCAGCTTCTCCACGTAGAGGGGCTTGAGAGCCACCTCCGCCTTCTCCAGCCGGCGGATGGTCAGGGCCGTCACCCTGAGTGCGCGCGCCGCGTCCTCCAGCGAGACGCCCGCCTCCAGGCGCCGCTCCTGCAGCCTGCGGCCCAGGACCATGCGCAGCACGGTGGGCGCGCTCGCGCCACTGCCCGCGCTCGAACGGCCTTCACTCACGCCCTACCTCCTGATGGGCTGTCACTCATACAAGTGTGACAGGGAGTTGGTGAATCAACCAGATGGAAAGCGGCTCCCTGTAATTATCAGGGAGTCGGTTGCAGCCTGAACTCGGTTGCGAGCATAGTTACTTGAGTGACCGCCTCACGGAAGGCATGCATCGTGACCCCCACCACGACCTCGTTACCGGACCTGTTGGACGTCGCGGACCCCGACCAGACGCACTGGATCACGTTGCGATCGCACCACTCCAGCGTCCGGATCGCCCGCCGCTCCATGCGGGCCCGGCTGGCCGCCTGGCGGCTCCCCGGCGAGCTGTGCGCGGACGCCGTGCTGCTCGTCTCCGAGCTGGCCACCAACGCCGTCCTGCACACCTCCAGCGTGCGCATCCTCTGCGGCGTCGGCCTCGTCGCCCCCGGCCGCCTGCGCATCGAGGTGCACGACCACGACTACTCCGGCCAGGGCCTCACCCGGCGCGAACCCGGCCCGGACGACGAGGGCGGCCGGGGCCTGGTGCTCGTCGAGCAGCTCGCCGACTCCTGGGGCGTGGACCGCTCCCGGCTCACCAGCGGCAACGCCGTCTGGGCGACCTTGAGCCCCTGAGCCTGATCAGCCTTCGGCGGGCGTCAGTTCGGCCAGCAGCAGCGTGCGGTCGTCCCCGCCGTCCGGGCCGGCGGGGGCGTGCAGGAGACGCTCGCACAGGACCACCCCCGGGTAGGGGATTGAGGCCGGGGCACCCGGGCACCTGCTGGCCAGAAGGACGGCGGACGGTCCGCCCGTCCGGCTGGTGGCAGGGGAAAGGCCGTGCTCATGGACAGAACACCGACTTCGGCGTCGCACGATCCGGGCCGTGCCCCGACCCCGCCCCTGCTCCCCGGCGGCTACGACCCGGCCGACTACGCCGGGACCGTCGCCCGCAGCGCCGAGACGGCCGGGGTGTCGCCTGCGCTTCTGATGACCGTGCTGCACAACGAGGCGTACAAGCCGCACCACCCGCTGCTCGAACGTCTCTGGCAGTGGTGGAAGCCCGGCGCGTCCTTCGGGGTGGCCAACATGCACCGGGCGGCCTTCGAGTCGGTGCGGCGCGCGCACGGCCTGTCGGGACGCTGGGAGGACCTGCGGGAGGACCCCGCCTTCGCCGTCCGTGTCGCCGCCCTGCACCTGAGGGACCTCGACCGGGCCCTTCCGCGCGCCCATGTACGCCGTTACACCCGCGACGAGCTGCTCGCCCTCGGCTACAACGCGGGCGAACGGAACATGCGCGCCTTCGCCCGCGGCGTCCCGCCGGGGCCCATGGCGCGTTCGTACCTGCGGCGCTACCGGGAGTACCGGGGCCGGGCCGTCGACGCGCTGGCAGAGGGCGGCAGGCCGCGCGACCCGGACGCCCTGGCGGGCTGAGCCGCCGCCCACCGGATGCAGACGGCCGGTTTCTGGGTGACGGTGTTCGCAGGGGGCCACCGGCACGCAGCGCGCCGCCGGAGGGCCCCGCGGCGACGGCGAGGAGGAACTGTGGCTACTTCCGACCACCAGCACGAAGGTCCCGCGGACG
>NZ_JBSFFI010000004.1:136472-285006 GCF_053596035.1 Streptomyces sp. NPDC001781
ACGGTGGCGCGGCCGGCGAGCCCGGTGTCCATGACGGTGGCGCGGACGGGGGTGCCGAGGGTCCCGCGGACGGTGGCGCGGCCGGCGAGCCCGGTGTCCATGACGGTGGCGCGGACGGGGGTGCCGAGGGTCCCGCGGACGGTGGCGCGGCCGGCGAGCCCGGTGCCCACGACGGCGGCGCGGACGGCGGCGCTTGACCCGCCCGGCCGGAGACTTCCCCGATCCCGGCACTCCCAGGAGTGCCGGGATCCTGGAGCGCCGTCTGACCGGCCTCGCCCCCGACGTCTTCGCCCGGGACGTGTGGTCACGCACCGCCCTGCTCACCCGGCGGGCGAGCGACTTCTCCGACGTGCTCGACGCGGGCGCGGTGGACGAACTCCTCGCGCGCCGCGGTCTGCGCACGCCCTTCCTCCGCGTCGCCAAGGACGGCGTCGTCCTCCCCGAGTCGTCCTACACCTCGCCCGGCGGAGTCGGCGCCACCATCGCGGACCAGCTGGACGACACCGCTCTGTGGCGGCTGTTCGCCGACGGCGCCACCCTGGTCCTCCAGGCCCTCCATCGCACCTGGGCGCCGGTGGGCGGGCTGTGCGCCGCTCTCGGTGCCGAGCTGGGGCACCCGGTGCAGGCCAACGCCTACATCACGCCGCCGCAGAACCAGGGCTTCGACGACCACTACGACGTCCACGACGTGTTCGTGGTCCAGATCCAGGGCAGCAAGCGCTGGCTAGTCCACGAGCCCGTCCACCGCGATCCGCTCCGGGACCAGCCGTGGACCGACCGCAGGGCCGCCGTCGCCGAGGCGGCCGAGGGGCCTGCCCGCATCGACACCGTGCTGCAGCCCGGAGACGTCCTCTACCTGCCGCGCGGCTGGCTGCACGCCGCCCGCGCCAAGGGCGAGGTCTCGGTCCACCTGACCCTCGGCGTTCACGTCTGGACCCGGTTCGCGCTGGCCGAACAACTGGCCGAGGCGGCCCTCGCCGCGCTCCGCGAGGACCCCTGGGCCCGCGCCACGCTGCCGCTGGGCGCCGACGTCACGGCCGAGGTGCTCGACGGCGTCCGCGAGCGCCTCGCCGCGGCCGTCGCCGAAGCCGACCCCGCCCCGCTGCTCCACCGCACCCGGCGCGGCCAGGGCCGTCCCGCGCCCCTCGGACCGCTGGCCCAGCTCGCCGCCGCCGACGCCCTCGCCCCCGAGTCGCCCGTACGTCTGCGTGACGCCCTGGAAGCCCGGCTGGAGGGGAGCCGTCTGACGACCCGTGTCGGCCGGCTCGACTTCCCCGAGGCCGATCTGCCCGCCGTGACCCGGCTGCTGGACGGCGATGTCCGCGCGGCCGGTGACCTCGGGATCCCCCTCACCGGACGGCTGCTCCGCGCGGGCGTGCTGGTGCCGGGCGGGCAGTAGCCCGGTGACCACCACGGACCGGTTCTTCTGCGCCGACGCCGCCCGGATACGCGGCGACCATCTCGCGGGCACCGCACCGCGCGGCACGGTCTGGGTGCTGATCGAGTACCGGGGCGCCTGGCCGGCCGACGGCTACGATGGAATCGACCTGGACCCGGCCGTCAAGGCACACGTCTGGGCCGCCGCGCACGCGGTCCGGGCCCGCGTCCTCCTCGTCCGGCGGACCGCCCGTCCCCGCCCCGGGGGGCCCGGCCGCTGGGCCGTGCTGCACCACGAGCGGTCGGGCGCCCACCGCCAGCGCTGGGGCACCTGGAGCACCGACCAGGACCTCGTGGAGATCGCCGGGGCCCTCCGGTCGCCGGGGCGGCCCGACGAGCCGCCGGTGGTCCTGGTCTGCGTGCACGGGCAGCACGACATCTGCTGCGCGGTACGCGGCCGGCCCGTGGCACGGGCGCTCGGCGAGCGGTGGCCCGGCCTCGTCTGGGAGTGCACCCACGTGGGCGGGGACCGGTTCGCCGCCAACGTCGTCGTGGTGCCCGACGGGACGTACTACGGCTGCCTCGACCCCGGCTCCGCCGTCCACGTGGTCGAGGAGCACCTCGCCGGACGCGTCCATCCCGACTTCCTGCGCGGATACACCGACCTGACCCCGCCCCAGCAGGTCGCCGTCGCGGCGCTGCTCGCCCGCTTCGGCCCGGCCGGCCGGCGTGACTGCACGGTCACCGGCACCGCCCGCGACGGCGACGCCTGGCGCGTCCGCGTCGAACTCCGCGCGCCCCGCCCGACCGCGTTCGACGTCGAGGTGCACGCCCGCCGAACGGCCCCCTGCCGGCTCACCTGCCGGGGCCCCGTACCGAGCCCGGCGGTCGACTACGAGGTGCGGTCCATCCACCCGGCCTGACCGCCTGTCCGGTCCGTCACGGGCACCTCGTCCGGGTTCGGCCGCCTCCTCACGGAGCGGCTGCCCGCACGGGCCGGAGGGCGGTCACCTCGCACCGCCCCGAGGCGATGGACGCCCTGCCGGCCCGGTACGGCGACCGGCCCGGACCCCACCGCCTCCACGTCACCGGCACCGCCCGCACCGGGCAGTCTTCGCGGACGCCCTCGCGGACCGTCCCGCGGAGGATCGCCCCGGGCCGTGATCGGCCTGGTGGACACCGGCGCGGCCCCGCTCCGTCCGCTCCTCGGCCCGGACACTTACGACGACGTCCCCGCCCGACCGCCCGCCCGCCCGGCGGAGCCCGACACCCACCGGGACGCGGCGTCCCCGGCGGCCGGCGGGGAAAGGTGAGGGCGCGAGAAATAGGTGACGCAGGCTGTCACCTTTGGAGTGCACCGTGGAAGCATGACCAAAGACCACACCACCCCCCTCGCCGGCCGCGTCGCACTCGTCGCCGGCGCCACCCGGGGCGCCGGCCGGGCGATGGCCGTCGAGCTGGGCCGGGCCGGAGCCACCGTCTACGTCACCGGACGGACCACCCGCGAGCGGGTCAGCGAAGTCGGGCGGCCCACCGAGACCATCGAGGAGACGGCGGAGCTGGTCACGGCCGCCGGCGGGGCCGGGACCGCCGTCCCCACCGACCACCTGGACCCCGACCAGGTGCGGGCGCTCGTCGCGCGGATCGAGCGCGAGCAGGGGCGGCTCGACGTCCTCGTCAACGACCTCTGGGGCGGCGAACACCTGCTGGTGAACTCCGTCTTCGGCAAGAAGAGCTGGGAGACCCCGCTGGAGGACGGCCTGCGCATCCTGGAACTCGGGGTGCGCTCGCACGTCGTCACCGCCGCGCTCGCCCTCCCGCTCCTGATCCGCTCCGACGGCCCGCTGCACGTGGAGGTCACCGACGGCACGGCGGTCCACAACCGCCGGTACCGGGAGAACCTCTACTACGACCTCGCCAAGAACGCCCCCATCCGTATCGCCTTCGGCCTGGGTGAGGAACTGGCGGAGTACGGAGGGACGGCCGTCGCCGTCACGCCCGGCTTCCTGCGCTCGGAGCAGATGCTCGGCCACTTCGGCGTGACCGAGGAGAACTGGCGCGACGCCGCCGCCCAGGAACCCGACTTCGCCACAGCCGAGTCCCCCGCCTACCTCGCCCGAGGCGTCGCCGCCCTGGCCGCCGACCCGGGCCGCGCGGCCCGCTGGAACGGCAGGTCCACCTCCAGCGCGGAACTCGCGCGGACCTACGGCCTCACGGACGTCGACGGCAGCCGGCCGGACGCCTGGGCCTACTTCGAGGAGGTCAAGTTCGGCGGCAAGGAGGGGACACCCGACGACTACCGCTGACCGGTCACGCCGTACAGCGCGGCGAGGTCCCGCGCCTGCGTACGGAAGCGTGCGCGCAGTCCCTCCGGGGCCAGCACCTCCACGTCCACGCCCAACCCGCTGAGCTGCGCGAACGCGACCTCCTCGGACTCCACCGGCAGCTCGGCCGTCACCCGGCCGTCCGCGTCCGGCCCGCTCGCGGACGCCAGCGCCTCCGCGGCGCCGGCCGGGTCCGCCACGGCGGACAGGCGGGCGAGCCCGCGGTCGGTGAGACGCACGGTGGCCGTCGTCCGCAACAGGGTCCGGACGAAAGCCTCCGCGTTCGCCCGCCAGTACTCGGCCAGGTCGAAGCCGGGGTCGCGGACGAAGGGTTCGCCCTCGGCGGGGGAGAGGCCCGTGACCCGGTCGACGCGGTACGTGCGCCAGGCGCCGTCCCGCCCGGCCGGGACCCGGCCCACGACGTACCAGACGCCCGCCTTGAGCACGAGCCCGTACGGCTGGAGCGGGCGGGTCACCTGGTCCCGGCCGGGACGCGCGTAGGTGATCCCGACGGTGCGGTCGGACCACACCGCACGGGCCAGCTCCGGCAGCAGCCCGGGTGCCGACGGCTCGCGGAACCAGGCAGGGGCGTCCAGGTGGAAGCGGCGCACCGATGACTCGGCCGCGGCGCGCAGGGACGGCAGCAGGGTGGCGGAGAGCTTCAGCCGGGCGGTGTCCGCAGCGCCGGAGAGTCCCAGGTCGCGCAGGGCGGAAGGCAGGCCGGAGAGATAGAGGGTCTCGGCCTCGGCGGGATGGAGGGTGGTGAGGCGGGTGCGGTGACCCGGCGCCAGCCGGTAGCCCCCCGCACGGCCGCGCTCGGCCCGGACGGGGACGCCCGCCTCCTGGAGCGCCTGGGCGTCGCGGATCACCGTACGCCGGGAGACGCCCAGTTCACGGGCGAGGGCGTCGGCGGTCAGGCCGGGGCTGGACTGGACGAGGAGCGCCATGCGGATCAGACGGGCGGCACGCATGGGTCAAGCATCGTGCACCGGGGAGGCGCGGGCGTCCCGCGCCTCCCCGGCCGGGGTCACGGCCGGGCGAAGTCCCGCGGCCGGAACTTCCCGTCCTTCAGGTGCCCTTCGATCTCCTCCAGGCTCCGCCCGGTCAGCTCCGGCATCCGCTGCCGGACGAACAGCCAGGCGGCCACGTTGAACAGGGCGTAGATCCAGAAGACCTGACCCACCCCGAACGCGTTGATCATCGTCAGCAGGGTGAGGGTGATCAGCAGGTTGGTGCTCCACAGGGTGGCCGACTGCACGCTGGTGGCGGCCGACCGGACCGAGAGCGGGTGGATCTCCGAGCCGGTGAGCCAGCCCATCAGCTGCAGGCCGCCGGCGTTGAAGAACATGAAGGCCAGCAGGCAGCCCACGATCGCCGGGACGTAGGAACGGGTGCCGTGGCCGGTGACGTACAGGGCGCCGAGCGCGAAGAGGCTGAGTGCGGCGCCGGGCACCATGACCAGGGTGAGCCTGCGGCGGCCGACCTTGTCCACGATCCACAGCCCGACGATCATCATCACCAGGTAGACCACGCCGAGGGCGACGCTGATCCGCAGCGCGTCGGCCTGCGGGAAGCCGTTGTCGGTGAGGATGGTCGGGGCGTAGTAGATGATCATCTCGATGCCGGAGAGCTGGGTGAGGGCCGCGATGCCGCAGCCGACGACCAGCGCCGGGCGCACCCACGGCTGCCGCAGGCCGCGCCAGCCCCGCTCGGCGCGGTCGGTGCCCTCCTGCTGCTCGGCCAGGCCGGCGATCTCGTCCAGCTCGGCCCGCACGTCCCACCCCTTGGGGCGCAGCTCCTGGAGTACCTCGCGCGCCCGGTCCGTCCGTCCGTGGCGCAGGATCAGCCAGCGGGGGCTCTCCGGCAGCCGCAACTGCCCGAGCAGCATCAGCAGCGCCGGTACGGCGGCCGCGCCGATCGCCACCCGCCAGGACACGGCCTCGCTCGCCCCGACCACCGTGGCGACGACGATCCCCACGCCGATGGCGAGCTGGAAGCAGAGCACCAGCCGCCCGCGGATCGCCATGGGGGCGAGCTCGGCCACGTACATCGGCACGGTCTGGGTGGCGCCGCCGACGGCGAATCCGAGCAGCACGCGGGCGAGGGCCAGGCCCACCGCGTTGGGTGCGAACGCGCAGGCCAGGCTGCCCAAGATGAAGATCCCGCAGATCAGCAGGATGGTGCGGTGCCGCCCGAAGCGCTCGCACAGCCGGCTGCACACCAGGGAGCCGATCACCGCGCCGAGCAGGATGCCGGCCGCGATGGTCTCCTTCATCGCGCTGCCGATGTGGAACTCGTCGGAGATCTGGAGCAGCGCGCCGGAGATGACGCCGGTGTCGTAGCCGTAGAGCAGTCCGCTGATCGCCGACACGACGGCCGCCATCAGCATGTGCCCGTTCAGACCGCCCGCTTCGGCGCGATCCGTACGGGAGGCCCTGCTCGTTGTCCCTCTTTCGTGTGACTCGCCGGAGCGGCGGTCCTCCGCACTCTGTACTGACACCGTGATCCATTCCCTCGAATCCGGGTCTCTCGGCGCCCGGACCGGGACCGTCTGCCCTGATGAGTGCGGGTGATGCGCCCGAAAGGGGCGGGCCACAGCAGTCGAACACGACTGGTGTCCGCATGGGCACGCAACGTTGTCATGGGTCAAGCGATGCGTAATGCTCGTGCGCATGTACTCCCAGCAACAGCAGAACGGGGGCGGTACGGGAGTATCCGCCTCCGCGCAGCGGGGCTCGGTGTGGGTGATGGAGCTGCGCGGCGAACTCGACCTGGCCTTCATGGACCACGTCGAGCGCGCCACCGCCGACGTCCTGCGGAGCTTCCCCGGCCCGCTCGTGTACGACCTCCGGCACCTGAGCTTCGCCGACTCCCTGCTCGTCAACCACCTCCTCGCCACCCGGCGGCAGCGCCCGGTCGGACTGATGGGTACCAACCGGTTCGTGGACCGCGTGCTCGAAGTCACCGGCACCGCCCAGGTGCTGCCCACCTTCCCCAGTCCGGAGGCGGCCGAGGCCGGGCTCACGCGCGCCGGGTAGCGGCCCCCGGCGCGGTCTCCGGCAGCCACCCGGCCGATCTGGTCCAACCAGTTGACCAGTGCCCGGCCCTCACCCACTCTGTTCCCCATGGCTCCCTCACCCGTGCGGCGTGAGGCGGTCTCCGACCAGCTCTACGCCGTACTGCGCGACCGGATTCTCGGCGGGGCACTCCCGCCCGGCTCCCCGCTCACGGCCGAACGCGACCTCGCGGCCGAGTCCGGGGTGAACCGGCACGCGGTCCGCGAGGCCGTGAAGAGGCTTCAGCAGGCCCGGCTGGTCGAGGTCAGCCACGGCGGCCGCACCCTCGTCCTCGACTGGCGGCGCACCGCCGGACTCGACCTCGCCCTGGGCGTCGCGGCGGCCGACACCGGCCCCACCATCGCCGAACTCGGCCGCGACGCCATGGAGATGCGCGCCTGCGTGGGCGCCGACGCGGCCCGCCTGTGCGCGCTGCGCTGCTCCGACCGGGCCGCCGCGCACATCGTGGAGAGCGCGGGCCGGTACGCCGTACAGGGCCCGGACCTCGCGGAGCTGGGCGAGGCGGACGTCGCCTGGTGGCGGCTGATCGTGGAGGGCTCCGGGAACCTCGCGTACCTGCTGGCCTTCAACAGCCTGGTCACCGGCGCGCTGCCGGTCGCGGAGGTGCCGGACGCCCTGCGCGCCGGTGAACTCCTCGACGCCGAGGCCCATGTGCGGCTCGGCACGCTGATCGCCGCCCGCGACGCCCACGGTGCCGAACGCCTCGCCCGTGAGCTGCTGTCCCGCAGTGTCCCCACCGAAGTCCCGGAAGGGTGAAGTGACATGATCCCGGCCGTCGTCTACGCGATACCCGCGTTCGTGCTCCTGGTCGTCGTCGAGGCGCTGTCGTACCGCTTCCTTCCCGACGACGACGAACGCGGCTACGAGCTGCGCGACACCGTCACCAGCATGTCCATGGGTGCCGGGAGCCAGGTGATCGGGCTGCCGTGGAAGGCGGTGACGGTCGTGGTGTTCGCCGCCGCCTTCGCCGTCGCCCCGTGGCACCTCCCCCCGTCCTCCCCGTGGACCTGGCTGCTGCTGTTCCTCGCCGAGGACCTGGCGTACTACGTCTTCCACCGCGCCCACCACCGGGTGCGGGTGCTGTGGGCGAGCCATGTGGTCCACCACTCGAGCCTGCGCTTCAACCTGTCGACCGCGCTGCGGCAGAGCTGGACGCCGATGACGACGCTGCCGTTCTGGCTGCCGCTCGCGCTGCTCGGCGTACCGCCGTGGATGATCCTGCTCCAGCAGTCGGTCAGCCTGGTGTACCAGTTCTTCCTGCACACCGAGCGGGTGGACAAGCTGTGGCGGCCGGTGGAGTGGGTCTTCAACACCCCCTCCCACCACCGCGCGCACCACGGCTCCAACCACGTCTACCTGGACCGCAACTACGGCGGCATCCTGATCGTCTGGGACCGCCTGTTCGGCAGCTTCGAGGCCGAGGGCGAGCGCGCGGTCTACGGCCTGACCAAAAACATCGAGACCCACAACCCGCTCCGCGTCGCCTTCCACGAGTACGGGGCCGCCTGGCGCGACGTCCGCGCTGCCCGCACCTGGCGCGACCGCGCCGGGTACCTGCTGGGCCCGCCCGGCTGGGCGCCGGCATCCCGCTGACCTTCAGGCGGTCGGCGGCAGCGCGCCGTCCGGGTCCGCGACGCGGGCCGCCCCCCGCGTCCTCTGGTACGGCGCCGGCGGACGGCGTGCACCGCCGCGAGTGACCGCCCCGGCGGAGGCGGCGTCAGAAGTCGTACGGCTTGCGGGTGTTCCAGTTCAGCACATCGGCCTCGTTCCAGGTGAACCGCGGCTTCTGGCCCTTGGAGTCGACGGAGTAGAAGGGGCCCGTGCTGCCGTCCGCGCCGCGCAGCGCGATGGCGAACGACCGCGCCGTGTGGTTCTTCGAGCCGTAGTCGAAGAGGTTCACCGCGCTGTACACCTTGGCTCCGGGCCGGAGCGTGATGTGCTTGCCGCCGCCCGGGGCGTCCTTCTTCGAGTGCGGCAGGGTGGCGCTGCCGACGTCCCCGCCGAGCTTGACGGCCGGGTACGAGGTGACCCAGCAGGCCGCGCTGCCCTCGTTCGAGGCGGTGACGAGCAGGTGGTCGCCCTGCTGACCCGCGAACCGGTGTACCGCGGTGACCAGCATCTCGTCTCCGCGGCACTGCTGCACGGCAGCCGTCGTGCCCTTGCCGGCCGTCTGGTGCGCGTCGTTCATGACGGCCGCCGGGTGGGCCGCGGCGGACGCGGCGCGGCTCGGCGCGGGACCGGCGGGGTGGTCGTCGGCCGCGGCCTTCGAGTTCTTCCCGGAGCCGCCGCAGGCGGTCAGACCCAGGGCCAGTGCCACGGTGACGGCGGCCAGGGCGGCGGATCGGGTGGTGCGGCGGGCGCTGTGCGTGGTCATGATGAGAATCCCCCAGGATGGGCCGGGACGCGGCACTTCCCCGCTACCGCAGGGCGAGCTTCCGCATCGGCTTCGTTGCACCCCGTGAGACGAGTTGCGCGCCGGCGTCGTTCACTCGGTCGTGTCCGTATTCGGTAACGAGGCGGCCGGGCCGCGGACACGCCTCGCGTGACCCGGCCGTCCGGGACCGGTACGGGCTGGCGGAATCCCGGAGGAGGCCTCTAGCGCGCCTCGCTCCGGACGGGTCGGGCGGCCCCACGGGGCCACCGGGGGGTCACGCGGTTCCGCCTCTATGCTGCTGTCATGAACCGTTGGGAAGAGCTGACCGGAGGCGTGTCCGGACAGGCCTACGCCGCGCGGTTCGCGGCCCTGGCCGAGGACGGCGCGGACGTGCACGGCGAGGCGAGCTTCTGTGCCGCGCTCGTACGCCCCGGGGCGCGGGTGCTGGACGCCGGCTGCGGCACCGGGCGGGTCATGATCCGGCTCTCGGAACTGGGCCACGACTGCGTCGGGGTCGATCTCGACGCGTCGATGCTGGCGGTGGCGCGGCGGATGGCGCCGCACCTTCCCTGGTTGCAGGCGGATCTGGCCGAGTTCGATCCGGACCGGCTCGGTATCGTCGCGGACTTCGATCTGGTGGTCGTCGCAGGCAACGTGCTCCCGCTGCTGGCCGCCGGTACCGAGGCCGGTGTGGTCGGCCGCCTGGCCGCGGCGCTGCGCCCGGGCGGTCTGCTCGTCGCCGGCTTCGGTCTCGACCGGGCCCATCTGCCGGTGCCGCCCGGCATCACTCTGCCGGAGTACGACAAGTGCTGCGCCGAGGCCGGTCTCACACTCGTCGACCGCTACGCCACCTGGGAGGCGGCCCCGTACACCGGCGGCGGCTACGCCGTCAGCGTCCACCGCGGCTGAGGGCGGCCGGCCCCGATCGGTTCGGGGAACCTCAGCCAGGGCCGGTCTGGACAGGGCGCGAAGCGCGGTCGCCTCGCGGCGGGGGCTCCAGCCGGCGGGCGCCCGCTCACTCCTCGGTGGGGCCGAGGTCGGCAGCGTCGACGAAGTCCACGGTTCGTGAGCGGTGGGCGGCGTGGAGCTCCAGTACGACGACCTCGTTGGTTCCGGCACGCAGCACGGGGGCGGGGACGTACAGCGACCGCTGCGGGCCGCGGGACCAGTAGCGGCCGAGCGCGAAGCCGTTGACCCAGGCGTTGCCCGACCGCTGGGGCAATTCCATGGGCGGCATGGTGCAGGACTCCCGGTACGTGTGGCTCCCGCTGAAGTTCCCGTCCAGGACCACCATGGCCATGGACTACTACCCGCAGATCGTCGTGGACACGGCCGCCGGCAGTGTGCGGGGCACCGGAAGCTGGGAGACGCTGACCGCCGTGCAGAGCGGCAAGTGCGCCGACGTGGCCGACCGCTCCACCGCCGACGGCGCCGCACTCGTCCAGTGGAGCTGCGGCAACAGTGTCAACCAGCAGTTCTGGCTGAAGTCCGTAGGGAACGGCCGGGTGGAGATCGTCGCCCGGTACAGCGGGAAGTGCCTCGCCGCACGGGACGGCTCGACCACCGACGGGGCCGCGATCGTCCAGTACTCCTGTGACGGGACGGCCGCCCAGCAGTGGAGGGCGACCGGCTCAGGCGGCACCGTGCAGCTCACCGCCGTGCAGAGCGGCAAATGCCTCGACGTGACCAACACCTCGGCGAGTGACGGCACGTCCCTGATCCAGTGGAGCTCCAACGGCGGCACCAACCAGAGGTGGCTCCGCACGGCTGCCTGACCACCCTCCGGACCTCGGCAGGCACCCACGTGAAGATACGCCGGTGCCTGCCGCCGCGGGCGCCGGTCCCGGCCGGGCCGGTCGCCCGGACGGCGCTGCTCCCGGACGCCGAAGGCGATCGGAATCTATATATTTGTCTGGTAGGGATCACGGCTGTCAGTCCTGCGGTGGCAGGCCCGCGCTCATGAACCTCGCAAGCGAGGCAGCATGTCCGACTTCAGTGTGCCGATCATGGCCACGTTCCTCGTGTACGTGGCCGTCATGATCGGTACGGGTGTCTGGGCCTACCGCCGTACGCACACGTTCGCCGACTTCGCCCTGGGAGGCCGCAGGCTGCCCGCGTTCGTCGCCGCCCTGTCCGCCGGTGCCAGCGACATGTCCGGCTGGCTGTTCCTGGCGTTCCCCGGAGCGGTGTACGCGGCCGGCGTCGGTGCCACCTGGCTCGCGGTCGGCCTGGTGCTCGGGACTTACCTCAACTGGTTGTTCGTCGCGCCGAGGCTGCGCACCTACACGGAGCGCGCTGGGAACGCGGTGAGCCTGTCGGCCTACCTGGAGCAGCGGTTCGAGGACCGCACACGGATGCTCCGGATGGTCTCCGCGGCGGTGACCCTGGTGTTCTTCACCGTGTACGTCGCCAGCGGACTCGTGGCCGGCGGGCTGCTCTTCGGACAGATCTTCGGCGCGGGTTTCCGTCTCGGGGTGGCCCTGACCGCCCTGGTGATCGTCGTCTACTCCTGCCTGGGCGGCTTCCTGGCCGTGAGCCTGACGCACGTCATGCAGGCCACGCTGATGTTCCTCGCCCTGCTCGTGCTCCCCGTCGTCGGAATCGCGACGCTCGGCGGCTTCGGCGCGCTTCGTGACAGCCTCAACAGCAAGACGCCCGGTCTCCTGGACATGGGTGCCAAGGTCGACTTCACGGACGGGCGGTGGTCGGGAGGCGGTGGGTCGCTCGGCGCCGTCGCGATCATCTCCCTGCTCTCGTGGGGCCTGGGCTATTTCGGGCAGCCGCACATCCTGGCCCGCTTCATGGGTATCCGCAGCACCGGCGCCGTCCCCGCGGCCCGCCGCATCCAGACGGGGTGGGTGTTCGTGGTGCTGGCCGGTGCGACGGTGGTCGGGCTGCTGGGCATCGCGCGGTTCGGCACACCGCTCCACGACCCGCAGACGGTCTACATCGCCCTGAGCCGGACACTGTTCAGTCCGTGGGGCGCCGGTGTGCTGCTGATCGCGGTACTCGCCGCGATCATCTCGACCGCCGACAGCCAGCTCCTCGTGTCGTCCGTCGCCCTCACGGAGGACTTCTACCACGCGTTCCTCAAGCGGCGCGCCTCGGATCGGACGCTGGTCTGGGTGGGACGCGGCGCCGTCGTCGCCGTGACGCTGGTGGCCTCACTGATCGCGCTCAGGGGCGGCGGGCTGCTGGGCATCGTGGGCTACGCCTGGGCGGGCTTCGGCGCCGCCTTCGGCCCGGTCGTCCTGCTCTCGCTGTACTGGCCGCGCATGACCTGGGCAGGGGCCATGGCCGGGATCGTCTCCGGCGCGGTCACGGTGCTCCTGTGGCGCCTGGTCAAGCCGTCGCACGGCCCCTTCTGGTCCGGTGTCTACGAGATGATTCCGGGCGTCCTGGTCGCCACGCTCGCCGCACTGGTCTTCGGCAGGTTCGCCGGGCGGCCCCCGAAACGCGCCTTCTGGCGGATGCCGGGCGGCGGGGTGAGCCAGCTGATGCTCACCCCATTCCTCAGCCACGCCCCGGTCGGCATCGCCGTTCTCGACACGGATCTGCGGTACGTCTGGGTGAACGAGCCGCTGAACCGCCGGATCTCGCTGCAGCGGCGGCTGGGGCGGCGGATGGCGGAGGTGCTGCCGCAGGCCGAGGCTGACGCCTTCGAGGAACAGATGCGCGAAGTCCTCCGGACCGGCGCGCCGGTGATGGACTTCGAGTACCGCGGTGCCGGCTCCACGGCGCACGACCGAGGCCGCGCGGTCTCCGCCTCCTTCTTCGCGATGAAGGACCGCCACGACCGGAGCGTGGGCGTCTGGTACATGATCATCGACATCACCGAGCGATGGCGTGCGCAGGAACGCCTGGCCCTGCTCAATGACGCCGCCACGCGCATCGGCAGCACCCTGGACGTGAACCGGACCGCGCAGGAACTGGCCGACGACGCGGTCCCGGCCGTCTCGGACTTCGTCGCCGTCGACCTGCTCGACTCGGTCATGAGAGGCGAGGAGCCGGCACCCGGGCCCGTCGGGATGGCGCCGGTCGTCCGCCGTGCGGCACAGCAGTCGGTCCGCGAGGGCTGCCCCGAGGCATCACTGGCCGTGGGGGAAACAGTCCGACGTGCGCCCGCGTCGCCCGTGACCCGCTGTCTGCTCGAGAGCAGGACCCTGGTCGAACGGGTCCTGGACCGCACCAACAGTCCATGGGTGACCGTGGACGAGACACTCGGCGCCTCGTTCCTGGAATACGACTTCCGCTCGGTCATGGTGGTCCCCGTGCGGGCGCGCGGGGTCACCATGGGAGTGGCTACGTTCGCCCGGTCCCGGAGCCTGGGCCCCTTCGAGGACGACGACGTCCGCCTCGCCGAGGAGCTCGTCTCGCGTGCGGCGGTGTGCATCGACAACGCGCGCCGGTTCACCCGTGAACGCACCGCGGCCCGCTCCATGCAGCGCTACCTGCTGCCACAGGACCTGACGGGAGGTTCCGCTCTCGACGTGGCCTCGTGGTACCTGCCGGCGGACGCCCCGAGTGGAGTGGGCGGCGACTGGTTCGACGTTATCCCGCTCTCCGGGGCGAGGGTCGCGCTGGTCGTCGGAGACGTGGCAGGGCACGGCATCAACGCCGCCGCGACCATGGGACGCCTGCGCGTCGCGGTACGCACGCTTGCCAACCTCGACCTCTCGCCCGACGAACTGCTCGCCCATCTGGACGATCTGGTCATCGGCCTCATGGGAGCGCACGACATCGATACGCCGGCGGCCGCCGAGGACGAAGCGACGGGCACCGCGTTCCTGGGCGCCACCTGTCTCTACGCCGTCTACGACCCGGTCAGCAGGCTGTGCACCATGGCCCGGGCCGGTCACCTCCCCCCGGTGATCGTCGACCCCGACGGTGCCGCCGCCATCCTGGACCTGCCCGCCGGGCCGCCGCTCGGCCTCGGCTACCTCCCCTTCGAGTCCATCGAGACCGAGCTGGAAGACGGCAGCCTCATCGCTCTCTACACCGACGGCCTCATCGAATCCCTCGACAGGGACATCGACGTCGGGCTCTCCTGCCTGGGGGGCGCCCTGGCCGCGCCCCTGCCGACCCTGGCGGAGACCGGCCGACGCGTGATCGACAATCTGCTGACCGGTCCGCCCGCCGACGACGCGGCCCTGCTCCTCGCCCGCACCCGCGTCCTGGCTCCGGACCGCTTCGCCTCCTGGGACATTCCCAGTGATCCGGCTGCCGTAGGGCACGCCCGCGACCTCGCGACCCAGAAGCTCACGGAGTGGGGCATGCCCGATCTCGCCTTCACGACGGAACTCATCGTCAGCGAGCTGGTGACCAATGCGATCCGCCATGCCGCTGGACCGGTCTGCCTGCGCTTGATCCGGGATCGCGGCCTGATCTGCGAAGTCTCCGACGCCAGCAGCACCGCGCCGCGGCTGCGTCACGCGCGGACCACCGACGAGGGGGGCCGGGGCCTTCTGATCGTCGCCCAGGTCGCCGGCCGGTGGGGCACTCGGTACACCAGGACCGGCAAGATCATCTGGACTGAGCAGGCCATCGCCCCTGACGCGACCGGCTAGGTTCCGTCCGGCGGATCACTGGCAGAGCCAGAGGCGATCGCTGCGGCGGTGACAAGATCATGGCCCTGATGGAGCAGTGCCTGGACCAGCAGGCCCGCGACCTGAGCGACGCCACCCAGCCCGCCGACGCCTGGGAGGAGACCGTCGCTCTCGTCCTGCGCGCCCTTCGTCGGCCCGCAGAGCCCCGTACCCGAAGCTGACCTGGACCGCACCCTTGATGAAGCCGTCCAGCTCCTTGCCCGCCCCGATCCGCCGCCCGCTGCCTTCCAGGCCCGGACGGGCCTGTCGGCCCTGGAACTTCACCGGGCCGGACGCCATGCCACCCGGATACTCGTCACCTCGTCAGCGTCGCCCGACTCGACGCCTGCGTCGCACGAGACGCTCCGCACCATCCCGTCGCCGCGTCCGCCCTGGACGACCAGGCGACAGTCGCATTGACCACGGTGATCGCCGCAGCCGGACTGGGAGCCGGCACCCTGTCCGCCCACGACCGCGATGCCCTGACGGGCGCGGTCGGCCACGCCGAGAGGAAGTTGGAAAGGCTGCTGCAGGCAGATCCGGATCCCGGTTGAGAGGGGCCGGCCCGTGACGCCCGGCCGTACATCCCCACGCGGTTACGCGATGTCGGCGTTTCGGCCATTTCCCGTTCGCAGCAGCTCCAAGCCAGACCAGGGATCGGGCGCCTGCGGGATCCGTGGACGCAGGGAATACCGGGCTTCCCCACACGACCGAATGACGTGTGTTCGATATCGCAGTCGTGTCGTTGGACCTCACGAATCTGCCGCAGCGACCGTCCTAGGGGGAACGATGACCTCGGCCATTACGCAGGACCAGCCGCCGCAACCACCCAAGGGGACCGCGCCGGACGACGAACCGCAGGAAGCTGGTGTTCGAGATGAGGAATATCTCTACCGCGACGAGTCGAGGCTCCAGGCCGGCTCCCTGCTGACCTCCCGCACCATGGCGCGGCGGCTGCCCTCGCTCGTGCGGCGCTCGGTGCAGATGGCCTGGCGGGTGGACCGCGGCGCGACCATCGGCCTGGTGGTGTGCCAGATCGGGACCGGCGTCCTCGCGGCCCTGGGCCTTCTGGCCGTCACGGGTACGATCACCGCGCTGATCTCCTCGGGCGACATCACCGAGCGGCTGTGGGACGCCGCCCCGCAGCTGGCCGTGATCGCCGCCGCCACCGGCCTGCGCGCGCTGCTGGGCATCGCCGTCGTCTGGCTGACCGGCCGCCTGCGCCCGGTGCTCGGCCGGGCGGCTGAGCTGACGATGATCGAGGCCGCGCTCGGCGCTGAACTGGCCGCCAACAACAAGCCCGGCTACAACGACGCCTACGACATCGCCGACCGCGGCGCCCAGGTCACCCCCGACCTCGTCGAAGAAGCGCAGGACGTCCTCGCGGCGACCGCCACCCTCACGGCCGGCGCCACCGTCCTGACCGTCCTGCACCCGTTGCTCCTTCCCCTTCTCTTCCTCGCCTGCCTGCCGCAGGCCGCCGCCTACATCCGCTCCGCACGCGTGCTCTACCTCGCCGCCCTGGAGACCTCCGGACGGCGCCGGATGCTGGGCAAACTGCGCTGGCACATGGCCTACATGGAATCAAGCGAGGAGATGCGCGCATGCCTGGCCGGCCCTTTCCTGATCGGCCGGTACCGGCGGCTGGCCGCCTCGGTCAACGCGGCCGAACGCAAGGCCGCCAACACCGGTGCCCGGATGGGACTGGCCGGAGCCGTGGCGGGCGGGATCGCTTCGACCGCGGTGTGGGCGGCGCTGCTGTGGCTCCTGGCCTCCGGCCGGATGAGTCTGGCGGCCGGCGGCGGCGCCGTCTTCGCTCTCCAGACCGCCACCGGCTCGGTGCGCGGCATCATCAACGGCGGGGCCCGCCTGGTGCGCACCGGATGGTACGTGCAGGACTGGCAGAACTTCCTCGACAACGCCCACGGCCAGGCCATGACCGACTCACGCGGCACCGCTCCCGTGACCGCGGCCCCGGAGCGCTTCGAGGTCCGCGACGTCACATACCGCTACGACGGTGCCCCCAAGGACAGCCTGAGCGGCGTCTCCCTGCACATGCGGCGCGGGGAGATCGTGGCGCTGGTCGGGGAGAACGGCTCCGGCAAGACGACCCTTTCGCGCCTGCTGTGCGGGCTGCTGCTGCCCACCGAGGGCGACGTGGCCTGGGACCACGCCTCCACAGCGGACCTGGACCCGTGGGGGTCGTGGGAGCACGTCGCGCTGGTGCCGCAGAAGTTCACATACCTGCCGCTGACGATGCGCGACAACATCACGTTCGGGCAGGGCGACACCAGCGACGCGGCCCTGCTCGCCGCCTGCGAGGCGTCCGGCGCCGCGGAGATGCTGCCGGGCCTGCGCTCCGGCCTGAACACCCTGCTGACCAGCGAGTGGTTCGGCGGACAGCAGCTCTCCGGCGGGCAGTGGCAGCGCCTGGTCCTCACCCGCGCGTTCCACCGACAGGCGGCGCTACTGGTGATGGATGAACCCACGGCCGCCCTCGACGCCCGCGCGGAGCACCGGATCTTCGCCGGCCTGCGCGAACTGGCCAAGGACCGCGCCATCCTGCTGATCACGCACCGCCTCACCAACGTCGCCGTCGCCGACCGGATCGTGGTGTTGAACGAAGGGCGGATCGTCCAGGAGGGCACCTACGCCCAGCTCACCCAGCAGCCAGGGCTGTTCCGGACCCTGTGGGAGCTGCAGCGCCGGATGAGCGGGGACACCCCGTGACCACCGGGCCGCGCCAGGGCCACCGGTCTGCCGGCGCAGAGACACCGGCCCGCTCCTGACGCTCTCTTCGCACCACGTTCCAACCGCCCGATCAACCCGGAAGGAGCTGCCCCGCGGCACCGTGGAGACGACCGACGCGCCTCCCGAGGACACCCTGCACCGCGAAGCTGCCGAGGAGGCCCAGCTCACCCTGTCCGATCCGGTGCGACTGGGCTGGGTGCTGGACGAGACGGGCGAGGTCTACGGCGGCGTGGGGCCCAACGCGAAGCTCCGCCCGGCCGCCCGGGTCACCCCCGTCGGGCCGGCGGCCGTCGACCCCGCCACCGGCCACCCCCTCGCCCGCCTGCTCGTCACGCCCGCCCAGGCAGCCGCGCTGCTGGGATGGGGCCCACCGGGAGCGCGGCAAGCCCAGCTCGCGGCGGAGACGGCACGCAAGCGGTGGGGGCTGCCCATCGCTCGCACCGCCGCCGTCGAGGAGATCCCGGCGGAGGGGATGCGGCTGAGCTGACCCGACGCGCCCACCCCCACCTCGACTCCTCCCGCTCCACGCCCTGTGAGGTAGCCCCATGCCGTTGTCGCACGATCACATCCGCACCACCGTCGGTGCTTACCTCGCTCGCCACCCTCACGAGCGCGAGCAGCTCGGCGGACTACTGGATGCCCTCGACCGGACCGGCGACGAGATCGCAAGCCGCTCCACGTTCACCGGACACGTCACCTGCGGCGCAATCGTCATCGACCCACTCGGCCGCGTCCTGCACGTGCTGCACCTGGCGAGCGGGAAGGTCCTCGCCCCTGGCGGACACACCAGTCCCTGGCAGCAGCAGCACTGCGGGAGCTGTACGAGGAGACCGGGATCCCGCCCCAGGCCGTCACGCCGTGGCCCGGCTACGAGACGGTGCCGCTCGACATCGACATCCACGACATCGACGCCAAACCTGGCAAAAACGAACCAGGGCACCAGCACTTCGACCTCCGGTTCCTCTTCCGCCTGCGCACCGCGAACGAGGTGGAGGTGATGCTGCAGGAAGAGGAGATCGGCGGCATCGAGTGGCGGCCCGTGGACAGGGCGGCCTCCCCTTCCCTGCGCGAGAAGCTCCTCAAGCTCCCGCTCCAGGCCGAACCGGAGACGGCCAACGCCTCCGCACTGATCTACAACGACCGCGGCGAGTACCTGCTCCACCTGCGCGACTACTTTCCCGGCGAGATCTGGGAGCCGGGCATGTGGTCCCTGCTGGGTGGCGGCCGAGAGTCCCAGGACGCCACCCTGGAACACACGGTTCGGCGTGAACTGGCAGAGGAAGCCGGCCTCGCTATCGCCGATCTGACCCCGTTCGGCACCGAGCACGCCTCCGACGACGCCGGCGCGGTCGTGCCCATCGCTGTCTACGCGGGCCGCTGGAACGGCGATCCCCGCGAACTCCGCCTGACGGAAGGGGTGATGCTGGCCTGGTTCGCCCCGGACGACCTCCACCGCCTGCGTATCGCCGACACCACGGGCGACCTCGTACGGCGCCACGCCGCCAGCCGCCCGGCGAGCACCGCGCCGCAGAGCGGGCTCTCCTCGCCCGAGGAGCGTCACCCTGCTTCGCCGAACGGCACGGTCCTCAACGTCATCGGCGTCCACCTCTACCTGGAGCGCCCCGACGGGACGGTGCTGCTCGGGCTGCGTCACCCCAACTCCCAGTTCGCTCCGTCCACCTGGCACGTCCTCGCTGGCCATTGCGAGCAGGAGAACGCCGTCGCCTGCCTTGTCCGGGAGGCACGGGAGGAAGCCGGCCTACGCATCGAGCGCCAGGACGTCGAACTCGTCCACGTCGTCCACCACATCGACAAGGCCGGAGACCGGCCCCGCATGGGTCTGTTCTTCCGCGCCCACGCCTGGAGCGGCGAGCCGGAGCTGCGCGAGCCGGACAAATGCACCGAGTGGAAATTCTGGGACCCTGCTGAACTCCCCGACGACCTCGTCTCCTACACCCGGCTGGCCATCGGAAAGATCCAGAACGGGGAGCTGTACAGCGAGACGGGCTGGCCCGCATGACCGGCACAACGAACCGCGCACACCGTCGCGTGTCGAGGGCGACTGCGGCCGGACGTGAGGACACCCGCCCCGTGGTGATCCGTGGCAACTCGGCGTCAGGCAAGTCGAGTGTGGCCCAGGGACTGCGTGATCACTACGGCCGCGGTGTCGCGATCGTGGGCCAGGACGTGATCCGCCGCAACGTGCTCAGGGAACACGACACCGCGCGCGGCGCCAACATCGCCCTGCTGGGCAGGATCGCACGCGAAGCACTGAACGCCGGCTTTCACGGGGTGCTCGAAGGGATCCGGTACGCCGACCGCTACAGCCAGATGATCACATCTCTGGTCCGTGATCACCGCGGCGTCTCCCGCTAAGGGTGACGTGGTGGTGCCAGCCGCGCCAGGTGCGGCCTTCGAAGTGGTCCAGGCCCAGGCCGTGCTTGAGCTCGCGGTAGCCGTGCTCGATCCGCCAGCGCATCTTCGCCCACCGCACCAGGTCGGCGACCGGGGTGGTGGCGGGCAGGTTGGTCATCCAGTAGCCGGTCGGCTCGCCGGCTTCTTCGGGCCGTTCGACCAGCAGGGTCCGCACCGGCAGCACTCCGTCCCAGCGACGGGGTCCTCCGGCCTGTTCCTGTGCGATGCGGGTGGCTTCCTTACCCGAGGGCCGCACTTGGAGCACGGCGAAGTGCGAGGTCATCATGGACTTGCTGCCCTGGCGCCAGGTGACCGGCTCAATCACGGCAGCCTCGGCAACAGGGCCGGGCAGCGAGCGGGGCTTGTCACGGCAGCGGGGCAGAGGGGGAGGTCCGAGCCCGCCATGGGCCGGCTGGTACGGCTCGGCGGTGACCGGCCGTGCGATCTCTTTGGGGTAGACGGCCGTCACATAGGACCAGCCGCGCTCTTCCAGTGCGAGCCGGAAGGCCACGCTGCGGCCGTAGCCGGCATCGGCCACGATCACCGGCACCTGCAGTTGCTGTGCGGCCAGTCGGTCCAGAAGCCCCAGAGCCAGGTGCGTCTTGGAGGCATCCCCGACCTCTTCGGGTATCCCGGCCCGCTGCCGCCGCCGGTCGTCGTGCGCCCATTCCTCGGACAGGAACAGTTCCCACTCCAGCGGACAGGAAGCGGTGTCGGGCGGTATGCACGCTGACCGCGACCTGGCAGTTCGCCCGTTTGCCCGACGCTCCGCAGGAAACCCACCACCAGCCGAGATCACCCAACGTAACGAGCACTACTAGGCGTCGGCGCTGGATTTCCGGTGGCCCATGCGGAGGCGATCCGTGGGGTGCATCCGGATGCCCAGGTTCGTTGGCATCATCGCGAAGGTCACGCGTTCGCCGACCGGGCCGGCTGTTGTGTCGGCCTCCAACTCGAAGTGGTGGCACACCATTGCGACGACCATGGTCATCTCGATGAGGGCGAGGTTGCGTCCGGGGCAGAACCGAGGCCCGCCTCCGAAGGGCAGGAACGGTGATACGCCGGTCGTCCGCGGGGCGGAGGAGGACAGCCAGCGCTCAGGCTCGAATGCGCCGGGGTCCGGGTATCTGCTGTCGTCGGCATCCGAAGCGTGTGTCAGTAGCGGCATGACAAGGGTTCCGGCCTTCAGATGCAAGGCGTCCGCTCCGTCCGCAACGGTGATGTCACGGGCGGTCTGCATGATCAAGAAAGGGCTCGTCGGGCGCAGGCGGATCGATTCGTTGACCACCGCCTCGGCATAGCGCAACCGGGACAGGGCGGCCGGGTCGGCTCGGAGTCCCGTGTCCCCCAGCACCCCCTCTGCCTCTTCCCGTACCTTCCGCTGCACCTCGGGATGGGCGGCCAGGTAGTACAGCGCCCATGCGGCAGCGGCGGCAGTGTTGTCCTCCCCCGCTACGATCATGTTGACCACGGCGCTGACGACGTCCTTCTCCGCCAGTTGTTCGCCGCCGTTCGTGCCTGCCTCGGCGAGCGCCTCGAGGTAGGTAACCGGCTCCCGCCCTTCTGCCACGCTACGCCTGGCCTGGACGTACTGTTTCTCCACCAAGCCACGGAGCTCCGCAATGGTGGCGTCCAGCCTGCGGTCAGCGGGCAGGCGGACCCACCGCCAGTACGGGATCGGGCTGGAGATCCGGCGCCCGAGTTTCTCGAAAGCCAGTGGCAGGCGCCCGGCCAGGCCATCGCTTTGCTGTGGTCCCAGGGCGTCCAGATCGTGGCCTGAGAACAAGGCCGTCGACACTTCGACCGTGTAGCGCATCAGGTCGTCGAGGACGTTCACCCGCGCACCCCCCGTAGCGGCCCAGAGCATCTGGAGCCGCTCTACAGACCGGATGATCACGGAGAAGGAGTCACGCAATGCCTCGGCACGTAAGCCCCGCATTGCGATCTGTCGCATACGGTGCCAGTCCTCGCCTTCTGCATCGAACAGACCTGGAGCGCCTATCTCGTGGATGAGTTGCGCCAGCAGCGGAGCCCGCCGGAATGCTCCCGGTCGCTCGCGCAGAACTGTCTGAACGATGTTCGGCGACGAGGTGACGACCAGGGGAGTACGGCCCAACCGGATCCGGTAGGTCGGGCCGTACGTGTCCCGCCAGTCATGGAGCACGCGGTGCATGGCCGGACCGCGTGCCAGGGCCGGGAGGTGACCCAGCAGGGGAAACGCCGACGGCTCCGGGAGGTCGTGGACAGTGAGCATGCTCTCGGTCCTTTCCATGGCAGATCAGGCCTGGGCACACAGGTTGACACCTGTTAACCGCGACTGAAGTTAACAGGCGTCAACCTGCCATGTCGAGTGTCGTCGGCCTCGGATGACCGGAGCGGGAAGGGGTGACCGCTGACACGCCGAAAGGCGAAGAGGGAGAAGAGGGGCGGCCTGGTGACGGCGTTCAGGCAGTGAAGCCCCACAGGATGAAGAGCCGGTCGACGTGTGTCTCCACGTCCGGCCACGCCAGGTGTGGCTTGTGGATGCGCAGGGAGACCACTCCGTGCATGCCGACCCAGAGATCCTCAGCAGTGACGCGCTCGTCTGCGCCCGCCCCTCTGGCCAGTTGGCCGATGCCTCCCAGGACGACGTCCGCCGCCCCGCTCTGTACGTAGTCGTCGCCCAGTTGGCCGGCACTCTCAAAACGCAGCTGGTACAGCCCTGGGTTGGCGACGCCCCAGGCCAAGTAGGCAGCGGCGATGCGGCGGAGGCGGTCGAGAGGAGGCAGCTTCGGATCGTCGGCCTCGGTCAGCGCAGCGACGAAGATGGCATCGATGCGCAGGAGAATGGCTCGGTTGAGCTCACTCTGCGAGGCGAAGTAGCGATACACCGCCGTGGCGGACACCCCGCAGGCCCGGGCCGCCGACCGCAAGGACGGCACGGCGAGAACCAGGCCGGGAGAGGCCAGTTCAAGGGCCGCGTCCAGCAGCCGGTCACGCAATGCTTCGCCAGGCACCCGCCACATCCCTCATTTGGTCGAGTTCGTTCGTAAGAACTTAACGCGGCGCCCCGGAGAGACCCATCGAGTCGTTGCCAACCTGGCGGGAGGGTGGACGGGCGGCCCTGGCCGCGACGTTCGATCGCGCCACTGCCGCAGCATCGCTCCGAAGTTGTTGCTTTCCAACATGTTCCGACTCTAGTTACCCGGCGCCTGGTCAGCCTGGCCCAAACACTCCCAGGCAACCGCGTCCAGGACTCCAGCATGGTTTCGCTGTCGCTGGGCGGCGGGGGTGCAGCGGGACTTCGATCGTGCGGGGGCGGTCTCACGGAGACCGCCCGTGTGGCCGTCCTGACAGTGGACACCGACGGCGAGGTTGTGCAGGCCGGCCCTGATGCGCGGGTGGGGGCAGTTCGAGTGGGTACCGGTGGTGGTCATGAGCCTGGGGCCGCGGTGCCCGGCACGATCGGGGCAGGTCGAAACTTCAGCGGTCGACGATGCCCGACCGCCAGGCCCATGCGGCGATCTCGACGCGGTTTCGGGCGGGGAGTTTGGTCTGCACGTTGCCCAGATGGGTTTTCACCGTGCCCACGGAGATCGACAGTTCTGCGGCGATCTCCGCGTTGGTGAGGCCGTTGGCCACGAGCCGTACCACGTCCGTCTCGCGGGCCGACAGGCCAGAGGACCGCGGTTCCCGGGCGCCGTGCGCGGCCGGGGTCGGCAGGCCCCTGAACAGTCGAAGCGTGATCGACGGGCTGACCAGGGCTTCCCCGGACGCCGCGGCGCGGATCGCCTCGACCAGCAGCGCGGGGCCGGAGTCCTTGAGCAGGAAGCCGCAGGCCCCGTCGCGCAGGGCGCGGTGGACGTACTCGTCGTCGTCGAACGTCGTGGCCACGACGACCTTCGGGGGGTCGACCAGGCCGGGACGGGTCAGCCGGCGCAGCGCCTCCAGGCCGTCCAGCCGGGGCATGCGGATGTCCATCAGGACGACGTCGGGGCGGTGTCGCTCGGCGAGTTCCACCGCCTCCAGGCCGTCCGCAGCTTGTCCGACGACCTCGACGTCGTCCTCGGCTGCCAGAATCATCTCGAAGCCGGTCCGGACCATGGCCTGGTCGTCGGCCAGCAGCACACGGATCTTCTCCCGGCCCGTCATGCCGCGCTTCCCACGGACGCGTCCAGGCGTGCGCCTACCGGCAGTGTCGCCTCGACGCGCCAGCCTCCGGCCGCCGCGGGGCCCGACTGGACCCGGCCACCGATCATGCCCACCCGCTCCGCCAGCCCCTTCAGTCCGAAACCACCGCCGAGCGCCTGGAGGGCCTGGTGGCCGGCGCGGGTCCGTCCGTCGTCGCTCACGGTCACGGTGACCCGGGGCCCGGAGCGGACCAGGCGCACCTGAACCTCGGTGAAGTCGCGAGCGTGCTTGCGTATGTTGGTCAGCGCCTCCATGACCACCCGGTGCAGGGTGGTGACCACCTCCACGGGCAGGTCCTCAAAGTCGCCCTCCGTCCGCAGGCTCGCCCGGCCGCCGCCGACCGGGGCGAACTCCCCGACGAGGGAACGCACTTCCGACATGCCGACGAGCGGGGCGGTGACCGTTTCCCGCGTCTCGCCCGCGTCCGCCGGGGGGGTGTCGCGCAACATCCCGACCATCGCACGCATCGACTTCAGCGCCTCCGCCCCCGCGTGCTCGATCCGTTCCAGTGCCGGCGGCACCAGGTCCGGGCGGCGGGCGGCGATCGAGCGCGCCCCCTGTGCCTGGATGACGATGCCCGTGACATGATGGGCGACGAAGTCGTGCAGGTCCCGGGCGAACTCGGCGCGTTGCTCGAGCCGTACGGCGGTCTCCCTGCGCTGCCGGTCGGTGACGACCAGACGTATGGTCAGGCCGATGGCCAGGGCGGCTATGGCCGCCAGGGTGAAGAAGAACGCCAGGACCATGCTGCTCAGATCGATCTCGACGGCCACCGGGCGCAGGACGATCGCCGCGATGCAGGCCGCCGCGGCCGCAGCCGCCCTCCTCGGTGCGCCGCGCCATGCGGTCAGCGTCAACAACCCCAGCAGCGCCGCCGGTTCGGTGAATCCGACCGGTGGCTCCACGGGCGTGTACCCGTTCTCGTTCCGGACGGACAACACCCAGATGACGTGGACGAAGGCCGTCGTACCGAGCGACAGCGCCGCCACGGCACCGGTCACGAGCGGCAGGCCCTGGGCGCCCAGCCGGGGCCAGAGCAGGAGAGCGGCGGCCGACAGCATCGCCGAGCACACCATCAGCGGACCGGCCGTGTGTGCGTCGATGCTGGTGAACGCCCGGCCCAGCAGACCGAACGCGCCGATCAGGTAGTCGAACCAACCGAGACAGAGCAGCAGCACGCCCACGACGGGCCACATCGCCGTGCGCGCCCACGACCATCGCCAAGATCGCCAGGACGTCATGTCGGGAGCCTAGCCGGAAGGTCGGCCGAAAGTCGTAGTGCTCTCTGAAAGATCTGACTTTCGCAAGATCCGCCGCCCGGGCGCGGCGGACGAGAGTTGACTTCGCCGCCGGACGCCACCGGCAGTCAACCCGGCAAAGCAAGGAGCAACTCCCCATGTCCGACGTCAACTTCGAGATCGGTGCCCCCACCGTGCTGGGGCCGCTGCTGGCCTCGTTCGGCGTGCTGGTGGCCGTCCGGGTACGCCAGGGCAGACCCGGCTGGACGGGAGGGCACGCCGTGACCCGCCTGCTGGCGGCCGGATACGCAGCCGGCGTCCTCGCCCTCACGCTCTTCCCGGTCGTGGTGACCTACGGCAAGTACGCCAACCAGATGCCCTGGACCAACCAGATCAACTGGATCCCGTTGCCCAGCCCCGACCCGAGCATCGTCGCCAACATGATCCTGACGGTCCCGCTCGGCATGCTGCTCCCGCTGATGTCGGCCCGGGCCGGGTCGAAGGGGCGGGTCACGGCCCTCACAGCGGTGGTGAGTCTGTCGATCGAGCTGATCCAGCTCCTCATGTACATCATGTGCAACAACGCCCGTCTGACCGATGTCACCGACCTCGTGGTCAACACGCTCGGCGGGCTCATCGGGTACGTCGTCCTCCACCGCGCGGCCCGCGTCCCGGCCCTGGCCCGCCTGCTGCACACCCTCGCCCTGCCTGGCTCCGCGTTCGCCGCGCGGGGGCCAGTGGCGCCCCGCCCGGCCGATGCCACCGCCGCCAACTCCTGACCGTGGCCCGACGGGCCGCCACCGAAGGCCACTACGCGGGCACGGCTATGCACCGTCGTTGCCGTCGCGCTCGCGCAGGGAACGGATCTGAGGTTCCCCCGGCCTGTGGGAGGTGCTGGTCAGCTGGCCAGGGCGGGTTGACGGGGTTTGAGGTTCGTTCGTTCGGTCGTTGCCCGGTTGGTGTAGTGCTTCTCCTCGACCTTTCGTGTCCACGCCGACCCCAGCAAAGACGGCAGCGAAGTCGTCTCCGCCGTCCACGACCGCACACGCGCCGAGTTCCACCGGCGCACCGGCCTCGCAGAACTGCTCACCGACCAGGCCAGTCCGTAACCCGAACACCCCTCGGCCACCACGCCGATCAACGGGCTCGGACCCGCCCGCAGCCCGCAACGACTGTGCCCGCGACACCCTTTGACCACCTGAGAGGACTCAGCGATGAGCATTCATACAGACGTTTCAGGCACTTCCCCCTCGGACACGCCGTGGGCACTGGTGACCGGTTCGACCAGCGGGATCGGCCGGGCGACGGCACTGGGCCTGGCCGGCGACGGATACGCGCTCATCATCACCGGCCGCGACAGGGACCGGGCCGCCGAGAGCCGCCGAATCATCGAGTCCGCGGGCGGCCGTGCGATCGACCTGGTCGCCGACCTGGCCGACCCCGCAGCGGTACGCACCCTCATCGGCCAGGTACGTGAGGCCATCGACGGCCCGCTCGAAGTCCTGGTCCACAACGCCGGCGGCGGCAGCTTCGCACCGACCGAAGCCACGCCGGAGACCATGTTCGACACCGCGTTCAACGTCCATGCCAAAGCACCGTTCCTCCTGACCGGCGCGTTCGCCCCCGCCATGGCCGAACGCGGACACGGGGTCATCATCAACGTCGGCAGCCTGAGCACCTCGATGGCCGCATCCGGCACCTGCGCCTTCCAGGCATCAAAAGCGGCTCTGTCCATGATGACCAAGTCATGGACCGCCGAGTACGGCCCCCGAGGCGTCAGGGTCAACTCCGTCGACCCCGGCTACATCCTCACCCGCGTCAACCAGGACATCCGCTCCATGTTCACCACCTACCTCGCCTCGCTGCCCTCCGGCCGCGGCGGAGACCCCAACGAGGTCGCGAACGCCATCCGCTTCCTCGTCTCCCCCCAGGCGTCCTACATCAACGGAGCAACACTCGCCGTGGACGGCGGGAAGAACGCCGTCGTCGTCATGTAGAAAACCCATCCAGATGCGCGGACTCCAGTCAGCGCCCGGGCGCCCACGCCCGTCGGCCCGTCGGCCCGTATCCAGCGGCGGGGGGCCTGTTGAGTCGGCACGGAGCGCGGTGCCGGTGTTGCCACCGGTCCGTTTCTCCGTGCCGCTCGCCGAAGCCGGCGTACCCGTCTCCGAGTACCGTGCTCTCCACGGACTCTGCCGTTCAGGCGTGGTCGGGGCGGGTCCAGGTGTAGTCGTCAGGAAAGTCAGCAATCGGTCAGCGTGAGTCCTCAAACACCCGGCGGCAGCTGACCACACATGCGAAACGTTGTAGCCTCCGAAACATCGCCCTTGACCTGCAGAAGCAGGCAGGGAGCAGGACGAATCGGGAGTTTCCTCATGTTTCGTACAATGTTCAAGTCCAAGATCCACCGCGCCACCGTCACCCAGGCCGACCTGCACTACGTGGGATCGGTGACCATCGACGCCGAGCTGCTGGAGGCGGCGGATCTGCTGCCCGGCGAGCTGGTGCACATCGTGGACGTGACCAACGGCGCCCGGCTGGAGACGTACGTCATCGAGGGGGAGCGTGGGTCCGGGGTGATCGGGATCAACGGGGCCGCCGCGCATCTCGTGCAGCCCGGTGACCTGGTGATCATCATCAGCTACGCTCAGGTCTCCGACGCCGAGGCGCGCGAGCTGAAGCCCAGGGTCGTGCATGTGGACGCGGGGAACCGGATCGTGGCCCTCGGCGCCGACGCGTCCGAGCCGGTGCCCGGTTCCGGCCAGCGGCGCAGCCCGCAGGCCGTGTCGGCCTGACCGTGAACGACGACCAGGAGCGTGCGTGCCCATGAGCGGTGCCGAGATTCGTGACGACCGGAAGGCCGGCCGGCTCGAGGCCGTCGCCGAAGGTGAGGTCGTCGGCTACATCGAGTACTTCGTGCTCGACGCGCCCGCGCGCGCCCTGGTTCCCGTCCACACCATCGTGGAGCCCGCCCATGAGGGCAAGGGCATCGCGGGGTCGCTCGCCCGGGAGCTGTACGCGCTCGCCGGCCGGGAGGGTGTGGCCGTCGCTCCGCTCTGCCCCTACGTCGTCTCCTGGGCCGAGCGGCACCCCGACGAGGCTCCCGCCGCAGATCCCGCGCTGGTCGCCGCCGCGAAGGAGTCGGTGCGTCGCTGAGCGCGGGGGAGTGGAGCGGAACCCGGCGGGTAGTCGGGAGGTGGTCACCACGAAGTCCGGCGACCGCACGGAGGCAGTCATGACACAGCCGAATCCCGACCCGGTTCCCCCGGTGCCCGGTCCCACCCCACCGGACCCGTACCCCACCCCGGTACCACCGCCGGACCCGTCCCCCGAGCCGGCACCCCCGGCGCCCGGCCCACCGCCTCCGGCCCCCGGGCCGGTGCCGCCCGGCCCCTCTCCGTCGCCCGTCCCACCGGGCCCGGAGCCCGCGCCGAGCCCTGAGCCGGGACCCCCGCTGAGCCGCTGACCGGTTCTGAGGGCCGGGCGCCCCACCTCGGTCCAGTGAACGGCGGAGCCGCGACGGCCGGGGGTAGTTCCCATCCGTCGCGGCTCCGCCGCGCACGCGTCGTCATCGGCACGAATCCCCGGCACGTGTGCGGACTGGTACCGGCCTAGCCTCCGCGCTCGTGGAGGGGACGCTCGTCGCCCGGTGCAGGCCGCCGGTCTCGAGTCTGGGCGCCCGCGTCGGCCCACCTGACCGCGAGATGGAAGGTGAGTGTCTTGTCCACTCGCCGAGTCGTGTGCGCGTCGAATCAGCGGTTCGGCCACGAAGCCGCCTCCGTCGGTCATGTGGTCCTCGACCGCTCTGTCGGCAGGCACGACTCGTCCGGCGTGGGGCAGCCGAGCAGTGGCTTGCGGCCGCCGGCCCGTCAAAGATCGAGGACCACCTCGGTCGTCGGTGCGCTGCAGCAGACGAGGACGGTGCCGGCTTCCGGCAGTTCGAGGGGCGGGGTGGTGTAGGTGACGTCACCTGCCACGAGCTGGGTGACGCAGGTGTGGCACACACCCGTGCGGCAGGACCAGCGCGTGGGGATGTCGCACGCTTCCGCGAGCTCGAGCAGGGAGGCATGTGCCGACGACCACGGGGTGGTGAAGCCGCTGCGCGCGAAGGTGATGAGGGGGCCGGTGCCCTTGGTACCGGCTGGTGGGTGCGGCCGGACAGCGGCCGCCGGCGCGATGCCGGGGTTGACGGCTGGGAGGGCGCTGAACTGTTCCGCGTGGATCCTCTCCGGGCTCAGACCGCGACCGCGCAGAAAGGCGGCGACGTCCTCCATGAAGGCGGCCGGTCCGCAGAGGTAGGCGTCCGCGTCTGCGGGGATGCCGAGGCCCGCGAGGGATGACGCGGTGGGGCGGCCCTGGGTGACGCGGGACTGTCCGGGGCGGGGGATTCCCGAGGTGTAGTAGATGTGCTCGTGGGCGTCGGGCAGCTGCTCCAGGAGCGTGTGGGCCTCGTCCGCGAAGGCGTGGTGGGCGCGGTCGTGCGCGGTGTGGATCCACCAGACAGGACGTGGATCCCCTCTGGCGGCCAGGTGGTGGAGCATGGCGAGCACCGGGGTGGCTCCGATTCCCGCCGAGACGAGAGCGATCGGCCGGGTCCCGTCTTCGAGTACGAACGTTCCGCGCGGGCTGGCGACGCCCAGCAGGTCCCCCGGACGAAGCCTGGAGTGGATGTAGCCGCTGACCTTCCCGTGGGGCTCCTGCTTGACGCTGATGCGGTAGGTGCCGTCCACGGGAGTGGACGAGAGCGAGTAGGTGCGCACCGCGGGGGCGGCGTCGTCGACGGGCACGCGGAGGGAAAGGTACTGGCCCGGGTGTCCCTCGGGGAGAGGTGTGGCGTCGATGGCCTGGAGGTGGACCGACGAGACGCTCGGGGTCTCCTGGACGATGCGGGCGACGCGCATCGTCCTGAACCCGGGCCATCCCGGCGCCTGGGCGGGCTGCCGGGTGGTGTCGCCTTCACCGGGCCGTGCCGGTTCTCGTCCGGGCTGCCGGGCGGCGGCGAGCTCGCGGAAGGACTGCTGCCATCCCGGGCTCAGGGCGGGGATGTTCTGGGCTTTGCGCAGCTTCGCCGGGTCGCGGCCGGGCAGGTACAGCAGTGCGTCGGTGTCGGCGACGCTGAGTTCTTCCGGACCCCTGCGGGTGAGTGTGATCTCGTCGCCGGCCTGGACACGGCCCTCTGCGAGGACGCGCAGGTAGAAGCCGGGGCGGTGCTGGGCCACCAGCAGGGAGGCCATGGCCGGCTCACCCAGGCGCATGCCGACGCGGTAGCAGGTGACGCGTGGCTGGGTGACCTCGAATTCGGCTTCGCCGATGCGGTAGCGGTCGCCGATGCACACGTCGTCGTCGGGCAGCCCGTCGACGGTGAAGTTCTCCCCGAACATCCCGAAGGCCAGGTCGTCGCGGCGGAGCTGCGTCTGCCAGTACTGGTAGGACTGAAGCTGGTAGACGAGGACAGCACGCATTTCGCCACCGTGCCCGGCGAGGTCTCCTTGACCGTCTCCCTCGACGTTGAGCCGCCGGACCATACGGGGGCCCGTCACCGGGGTCTTCCAGGCCCCGGTGCGGACGGTCCTTCCCTGCCAGGAGACATCCTTGGGCGTGCCTACGTTGACCGACAGCAGCGTCGCCATCGCTGACCTCCTGCGGGACGGCCCGCCGGGGCAGCCCCTCATGGCGCTGTGATCTGTGCCTCGGGAACGATCCTAGTTCCGTGCCGGTGCCGCCGCGATTCCGTGATCACGGATCTGCCGGTCGTTTCCCTGACCTTCCTGGAAGGTGCGGAACCGGCGCGGAACACCGTTCCCTTCGTTCTTCCTGGCTCTGCCATGTGGGGGTGACACGGCCGGGCCCCCGTCCCGGCCGGGACGGGGGCCCGGCCGTGCCGGTCAGCAGAACGCCGGCGGGATGCTCTGCTCGTACTGGAAGACGTTGCGGGGGTCGTACTTCGCCTTGATCTCGCGCAGGCGGTCGAAGTTGCGGCCCCAGTAGGCGGTCTCCCAGTCCTGCATGCCGACGTTCGGGACGTTGACGTAGGCGCCGTTCACGTAGGGCCGCAGCGCCTGGCTGAACTCGGCGATCCAGGCCTGGGCCTGCGAGGTCAGTTCGTCGCCGCTGCCCGGCTCCCCGCGGTTGCCCCAGCCTGCACCCGGCTCGGAGTAGAACAGCGCGTCGCGGTGCGGGAACGCCGTACCACCGCGGGGGCTCTTCCTGACCGCTCCGCCGAAGGCCTGGGTGAAGAAGTTGCTGTCGTCCGTGGGCGCGTCCTTCATGAACGAGGCGATCACGCTGATCGCCTTCCTCGGGAACGGCTTGTTGGTGAACTGCGAGAAGAACTTCCAGTTCGCCGGCTCGTCCGCGGTCGGAATCTGGAACCCCGCGTACACGTCACCCCAGTTGCCGACCTGCACCGAGACGTGGGGCGCGCCGATGGACAGGATCGGGGCCAGCAGCTTCTTCGCCTCCGCCGGTGTCCCTTCCGCGAGGACCGCGAACAGCAGGATCTGGTTCCGGTGGATCTCGACCTGGGTGCCGAGGCGGTCGTCGGCGACCGGCGCCGTGCGCTGCCACGTGTCGAAGATCCGGTGCAGGTCTCCGAGTCCGTCCCACGTCGCCTGCACGTAGGTGACGCTCTTCAGCGGAGCGGCCTTGTAGGTGAGCGACGTGACGATCCCGAAGTTCCCGTTGCCCGCCCCGCGAAGGGCCCACAGCAGGTCCGAGTGGTTCGCCAGATCCGCCTTGACGACCTTGGCGCACTCGGCGCCGTCCGCCATGACGATCTCGGCACCGATCAGGCTGTCGCAGGCCATACCGAGATAGCGGGTGAGGAAGCCGAAACCGCCGCCGAGCGTCGCCCCGGACAGGCCTACGCTGCCCTCCGTTCCGGTCGTCACCGCGAGGTTCTTCTTCGCGAGCGCGGTCACCGCTTCCAGCTGGTTGAGCCCGGCTCCGACCGTCGCCGTACGGCTGGCCGTGTCGATGTGCGCGGACTTGAGCTCGCTTACGTCGATCACGATGCCGTTGTCCACGTTCGACCAGCCCTCGAGGCTGTGGCCGCCACTGCGCACCCGCAGTGCCACGTCGTGCTGCCGCGCCCACGTGAGGGCGTTGACCACGTCCTGGGTGTTCTGGGCGTAGACGATCACCAACGGGTAGTGCACGAACAGTTCGTCCCAGCCCAGGCTCGCTTCCGCGTAGTTGGGGTCGTTGGGACGGACGATGCGGCCGGTCAGCTTCGCCGGCGGACACTTCGCGCTCTCGGCCATGTCGTTCACGGCACTCGCGGCCGGGGCCTCCGCGACCGCGACGCCCGGGACGACGACCGCGCCGGCGCCGGCGGCCGCCGTCACCTTCAGTAGTCCGCGACGAGAAAAGTCGTTCATGGTCCGTGTCCTCTCGACCGCCAGCTGGCACGAATCGCCTCCTTTTGGGCGATTTCGGCGAGGCGCACACTAGCAAGGGCGGCCATCCCCGCGGTCACCCGACACGCGCCCCCGAAGGAGGGCTGTTCCTGCCGAAACCGCCGGGGCGACGGCCCGTGTCGGCGGACGCCCGGCGAGACCGGGGCGATCCGTCCATGGACACGGCCGCGGGCGTGCGCGGGAGGCGGACGCCCAGGTCCTGAACCGGGAGGCCTGGTCGAGACGGTGAACGCGCTGGGACGCCGGCGGCCGAGTCGCGGATCGCACCCGCGCCGGCGGCCGGCCCGGCCGGGTGCTATCCGAAGATCCTTGCCGTCCGGCATCCGAAGATCCTTGCCGTCCGGCGACGCGGCGTGTCCCCGGCCGCGCCCGGCTCTCCGGCCCTGGCCGCGGAGCCGGCCGCACGAAGGCCCGGGACCAGGCCGTCTGTCCCGGGCCTTCGTGCGATTCGGTGAGCCCGCTCCTCAGGGGGCGGCTTCGGGGTGGTCCCGTGGCCGTCAGGCGCCGACTTCGGTGCGGTCGCCGCCCCAGAGGGTGTGGAAGGTCCCGTCGCGGTCGGTGCGGTGGTAGGTGTGGGCGCCGAAGTAGTCGCGCTGGCCCTGCGTGAGGGCCGCGGGGAGGCGGGGGGCGCGCAGGGAGTCGTAGTAGGCGAGGGTGGCGGCGAAGGCGGGGGTGGGGACGCCCTGGGTGACGGCGGTGGCGATCACGTCACGCCAGTCGTCCTGGGCGGCGGCGATCTCGTCGGCGAAGCCCTCGTCGGCCAGGAGGCTGGGAAGGCCGGGCTTGGCCTCGTAGGCCCGGGTGATGCGGTCGAGGAAGGCGGCGCGGATGATGCAGCCGCCTCGCCAGATCGCGGCGACCTTGCCGAGGTCGATGTCCCAGCCGTACTCCTCGCTGCCGACCGCGATCTGGTGGAAGCCCTGGGTGTAGGAGACGATCTTCGAGGCGTAGAGCGCCTGCTCGACCCTGTCGGCGAAGGCCGCCGCCTCCTCCTTGCCGAGGGTGCGGGCGGAGGGGCCGGCGAGGTGCCGGGAGGCCTCGCGCAGCTCCGCGTGGCCGGACACGGAGCGGGCGAAGACGGCCTCGGCGATGGCGGAGACCGGTACACCGAGGTCGAGCGCGATCTGCACCGTCCAGCGCCCGGTGCCCTTCTGCTCCGCCTGGTCCACCACCACGTCGACGAACGGCTCGCCGGTCGCCTCGTCCACGTGGGACAGCACCTCGGCGGTGATCTCGATCAGGTAGGAGTCCAGCCGCCCCCGGTTCCAGGTACGGAAGATGTCCGCGATCTCGGCGGGCGAGTACCCGGCGACATCACGCAGCAACTGGTAAGCCTCGCCGATCAGTTGCATGTCGGCGTACTCGATGCCGTTGTGGACCATCTTGACGAAGTGCCCGGCGCCGTCGGGACCGACGTGCGTCACGCAGGGCGCGCCGTCGTCCGCCTTCGCGGAGATCTTCTCCAGCATCGGCCCCAGCGAGTCGTACGACTCCACCGAACCGCCCGGCATGATGCTCGGCCCGTGCAGCGCGCCCTCCTCGCCGCCGGAGATGCCGGTGCCCACGAAGTGGATGCCCTGCTCACGGAGCTCCCGCTCCCGGCGCCGGGTGTCCGCGAAGTGCGCGTTCCCCCCGTCGATGATCATGTCGCCGGGCTCCAGCAGCGGCGCGAACTCCTTGATGACCGCGTCCGTCGGCTCACCCGCCTTCACCATGACCACCAGCCGGCGCGGCCGCTCCAGCGCCTCCACGAACTCCTTGGCGGTCTCGGCCGGGACGAACTCGCCCTCGCCCCCGAACTCCTCGACCAGCTCGCGCGTCTTCGACGCCGTGCGGTTGTGGACGGCGACCGTGTAGCCGTTGCGCGCGAAGTTCCGGGCGAGGTTGCGGCCCATGACCGCCAGGCCCGTGACGCCGATCTGCGCGTGTGTGCTCATACCGCCTGCTCCCTAGCTGCGTCGTTGCTGCGGCTCCGCCGGTGGGGGCCCTGCGGCCCATCCTGTCGCGCCGCCCCGGCGAGCGCACATCCGGCTCGCCAGGCATGGATACGGACGCGGTACCCGTCCCGGCTCATTTCACGGGGTGCCGCAAGGCCCCGACCTCAACCGGAGTCCCTCTCCGGCCACTTACCAGCGTGACAGGCCGGATTACGCCCTTGTACTGTCCTGTTCCCGGCGCTTACTTTTGCCCCTCCTGACGCATGTCGAGGGGATTTCGGACCATGGCCGCACGCGGCCGGCATCGCCGGTACCAGCCGAGCAGGATCAACCGCGCCTCACTCACCGTCACCGCCGGCGGCGCCGGACTCGCCATTCCGCTGGTCGCGGCGGGCACCGCGGACGCGGCGGACGCCTCCACCTGGAACAAGGTCGCGGCCTGCGAGTCCAGCGGCAACTGGAGCATCAACACCGGCAACGGCTACTTCGGCGGCCTCCAGTTCACCCGCTCCACCTGGGAGGCGTACGGCGGCACCCGGTACGCGCCCCGCGCCGACCAGGCCACGCCGGCGCAGCAGATCGCCGTCGCCGAGAAGGTCCTCGACGGCCAGGGCCCCGGAGCCTGGCCCGCCTGCGGCCCGCGCGCCGGACTCGCCCGCGGCGGGAGCGCCCCCCACGTCGAGAGCGCGGCGGGCCGTCCGGCCAGGTCGGCACCCGGCAACGCGAGACCCGCCGCCGCCCAGGACGTACGCCCGCAGACCACCCCGCAGTCCCGCGCCGGCCGCGCCGAGATGTACACCGTGGTACGCGGCGACACGCTGTCCGGCATCGCCGGGGAGCACCGGGTACGGGAGGGCTGGCGCGGTCTCTACGAGCACAACCGCACCGTCATCGGCGCCGACCCCGACCTGATCGTCCCCGGACAGCGGCTCAGCCTGCACGGCGCCGCCAAGGTGCCCGTCACCACCGCACCGGAGCACCGGACGCAGCCGCGGAAGACCGAACGGAAGGCAGCCCCGAAGCCGCAGCGCAAGGCCGCCACCGAGCACAAGACGTCTTCGAGCCACTCCGGTCACGGCGTCGTCGCCCCCGTGCACGCCTCCATCGGCACCAGCTACCGCACGGCGGGCTCCCACTGGTCGAAGGGCTACCACACCGGCGTCGACTTCCTGGTGCCCACCGGCACCTCGGTCCATGCCATCTCCGACGGCCTGGTCGTCTCGGCCGGCTGGGGCGGTTCGTACGGATACCAGGTCGTCGTACGGCACGGCGACGGCCGCTACTCGCAGTACGCCCACCTCTCCGCGATCTCCGTGCGGTCCGGGCAGACCGTCAGCGCGGACCAGCGCCTGGGCCGGTCCGGCGCGACCGGCAACGTCACCGGTCCCCACCTGCACTTCGAGGTGCGCACCGGGCCCGGCTTCGGCAGCGACGTCGACCCGGTCGCATACCTCCGGGCGCACGGCGCCCGGCTCTGACGGTCAGGCGCACAGAGGGACGTCGGGCAGGGAGCGGGGGCCGGCGGGGGTGTCCCCGTCGTTCCCGTGCCGCCCGGCGTCCTCGCCGTCCACGGACGTGAGCACCGGCGCGGCCGGGTCCACCGGCCGCCTCGCACCCGGTACGGCCGCTCCGCGCACGCTGTCCGAAGGAGACGGCGCCCGGTCCGCCGGTCCGCCCAGCCGCTCCGTCGTCAGCAGGATGAGCCCGCCGCCCGTCACCACCGCGCAGCCCAGCGCCAGCACCGTGCCCGTCGTGCCGTGGCGGAAGGTCTCGCCGAACAGGACGATGCCGACGACGGCGGCCAGCACCGGGTTGACCACGGTCAGCGTCGCCAGCGGCGCGGCGAGCCCGCCGTCCCGGTAGGCCGACTGGGAGAGGAACACCCCGGTCGCCGAGAGCACGGCGATCACCGCGAGTGACGGCAGCCCGGCCAGGCCGGCGCCCGCGCTCCAGTCGACGGCGACCGTCTTGGTGAACACCGACGACATGCCGAACGCCCCACCCGCGCCGGTCGCCAACAGCACGCTGCGCACGGCCGGGTGCCGGTGCGCGGCCCGCGCCGCCACCATCAGCGCGACGATCCCGCAGCCCGTCACCAGCGCCAGCGCCGTCCGCTGCGCCGGCCCCAGGGAGCCCGCGCCGGAGGAGCCGACCAGCGAGAGCAGCCCCGCGAGACCGGCCGTCGCCATCACCGCGCCCCGCCAGGCGGTGGCCCCCGCCCCGCGGCCGACGAACAGCGCCGCCATCGGCAGCGCGAAGACGATGGTCAGCGCGCCCAGCGGCTGGACCAGGCTCAGCGGGCCGAACGCCAGGGCCACGACGTGCAGCACCCCGCCGAGGCCGTTGAGCGCCAGCGCCGCCCACCACCCCGGCCTGCGCAGCGGGGCGAACCGCTCACCGGCGCAGGATTCCGCGACGCGCTCCTGCACGACGGCGCCGCCCGCGTACGCGAAGGCGGAGACGAAGGACAGCAGCACGGACAACGCGAGGGCGCTCATCTGCGGCTCCCGGCGTCATGTCCCAGCGGCAGGCGGGCCCGGCTCGGGGCACGGTCGGCTTCCATGACGGAAACTCTGCCCGCTCGCGCCCGATCAGTCGTCGTCCCTGAGCACGCGATGAGTCCTACTGCCGATGGAGTACGAAGGCACGCCGCTCATCCCCAAGGGGGGGACCGGGCACCCGGCCTCCGGGGGACTGGTACAAGTGCTGACCGTGGAACTCGATCCCGGCCTCACCGCGCTGCGCCCCCTCGGCGGCTTCTTCGTCCTGCGTACCGGGGGCCCCGCGGGACTGAACGCACCTCCTCTCGACGACACGTACGCGGGCCGGCTGACGGACGTTCAGTCCGACGCCCTCGCGGACCGGGTCGCGGTCGTCGCGGACCGGCTGGGCGTCCGTGAGCCCCGCGTCTGCGCCTCGCTGGCCCAGCAGGGGATCGCCGCCCGCCTGTGGTCGGCCGCGCTCGCCTGCGCCGCGCTGTACGGCCAGGTGCCCGACCTGGCCCCGCGCCTGCTGCGCTGGGACGCCGCCGCCGGCACCCCCGACGACCTCTGGCTGACCGAGGTGAGACCGTTGCCCGGCGACGCCGGAGCCCTCGCCGACACCGTGCTCCACGCCCACCTGGAGCCCCTAGGGGAAGCCCTGACCCGCCGGTACGGGGTCGCGCCCGGCCTGCTCTGGGGCAACGCCGCCTCCGCCCTCGCCGGAGCGGCACGGCAACTGGAGCAGTGGGCCCGTCGCAACGCCCGTACGGACGTGGCCGAGAGAGCGTCCGAACTCACCGGCACCCTCTTCGCCCACGCCCTGTTGCGCGACACCGGTGTCCGGGCGGGCGGAACCTTCCGTCGCCGAAGCTGCTGCCTCTACTACCGGGTCCCCGGCGGAGGCGTCTGCGGGGACTGCTGCTTCAGCCGTCCGCCGGGCTCTTCCCCGCACGCCGCTTCTGGGTGACCATGAAGGGAACTGCCGCCGACCCCAGGGAGTCACCGGGTGCGAGTGGGACTGCTGACGCGTGAGTACCCCCCGGACGTGTACGGCGGCGCGGGCGTCCACGTGGAGTTCCTGGCCCGCGAGCTGGCCGGGCTCGTGGACCTGGAGGTGCACTGCTGGGGCGAGGGCAGAGGCGTCGGCGTCGTACGGCACCGCCCGTGGCCCGTGCTCGACGGCTCCAACGACGCCCTTCGCACCTTCTCCGTGGACCTCTCCATGGCCGCCGCCCTCCAGGGCAGTGACCTCGTCCACTCCCACACCTGGTACGCGGCCCTCGCCGGCCACGTGGCCAAGCTGCTCCACGGCATCCCGCACGTCACGACCGCGCACTCGCTGGAGCCGCTGCGCCCCTGGAAGGCCGAGCAACTGGGCGGCGGGTACGCCCTGTCGAGCTGGGCCGAGCGGACCGCCATCGAGTCGGCGGACGGCGTGATCGCCGTGTCCGGTGCCATGCGGGACGACATCCTCGCCTGCTACCCCGCGCTGGACGCGGACCGGGTGCACGTCGTGCACAACGGCATCGACACCCGCCTGTACCGCCCCGACCCCGGCACCGACGCCCTGCGCCGGCACGGCATCGACCCGGAGCGGCCCTACGTGCTGTTCGTCGGCCGCATCACCCGGCAGAAGGGCGTCCCCCAACTGCTGCGCGCCGTGAGGGAGATCGACCCCGGCACCCAGGTCGTGCTCTGCGCGGGCGCCCCCGACACCCCGCAGATCGACCGGGAGTTCCGGGACCGCTTCCAGGAACTCGGTGCCGTCCGGGCCGGCGTGTTCTGGATCCCGCAGATGCTGCCGCGCACCGAGGTCGTCCAACTCCTGACGCACGCCGCTGTGTTCGTGTGCCCCTCGGTCTACGAGCCGCTCGGCATCGTCAACCTGGAGGCCATGGCCTGCGGCACCCCGGTCGTCGCCTCCCGCGTAGGCGGCATCCCCGAGGTCGTCGACCACGGCAGCACCGGACTCCTGGTCGACACCGACGGCGACTTCGAGGGCGACCTCGCCCGCGCCCTCGACTCCGTGCTCGCCGACCCGGTGGCCGCGCGGCGGATGGGGGAGGCCGGACGGGCGCGCGCGGTGGGGGAGTTCGGCTGGGACGCGGTGGCCCGGCGCACCGCGGGACTGTACGAGGAGATCCGCAAGCAGGCCTAGGCGCCGCCCGCCAGGGCATCAGTGTGATCAACCAAGGGGAGGGGAGGCGCCATGCGCCGAGGAGGTCCTTCGGTTCTCGGGATCGTGCTGGCCGGCGGTGAGGGCAAGCGGCTGATGCCGCTCACCACGGACCGGGCCAAACCCGCGGTCACCTTCGGCGGCACCTACCGGCTCGTCGACTTCGTGCTCTCGAACCTGGTCAACGCCGACGTGCTGCGCATCTGCGTGCTCACCCAGTACAAGTCGCACTCGCTGGACCGGCACGTGACCACCACCTGGCGGATGTCCAGCCTGCTCGGCAACTACGTCACCCCCGTCCCCGCCCAGCAGCGCCTCGGCCCGCGCTGGTACCTCGGCAGCGCCGACGCCATCCTCCAGTCGCTCAACCTGGTTCACGACGAACAGCCGGAATACGTCGCGGTGTTCGGTGCCGACCACGTCTACCGCATGGACCCCCGGCAGATGCTCCGCCAGCACATCGAGGGCGGCGCCGGTGTCACCGTCGCCGGAATCCGGGTGCCGCGCGCGGAGTCCTCCTCGTTCGGCGTGATCACACCGGGGTCGGACGGCCGCATGGTCCAGCGCTTCCTGGAGAAGCCCGTCGACCCGCCCGGCCTGCCCGGCGCCCCGGACAGCGTCTTCGCGTCCATGGGCAACTACATCTTCACCACGAAGGTCCTCATCGAGGCCCTCCAGCGGGACGCCGAGGACGAGCAGTCCGCGCACGACATGGGCGGCTCCATCCTCCCCCAGCTCACCGGCCGCGGCGAGGCCCAGCTCTACGACTTCCACGACAACCACGTCCCCGGCGAGACCACCCGCGACCAGGGCTACTGGCGGGACGTCGGCACCCTCGACGCGTACTACGAGTCGCACATGGACCTGATCGCCGAGCGGCCCGCGTTCAACCTGTACAACACCCAGTGGCCCGTCTACACCCACTCGGGCCAGCTATCCCCGGCCCGGTTCAGCGCGGGCGGCATCGCCAGCGAGTCCATCATCAGCGCCGGCTGCCTGATCCGCGGCCAGGTCAGCCGCTCGGTGCTCTCGCCCGGCGTGCGGGTCGACCCCGGCGCGGTCGTCCAGGGCTCGGTGCTGCACGACAACGTGCGCGTCGGCCGGGGCGCGGTGGTGCGGGGCGCGGTGCTGGACAAGAACGTCGAGGTCCCGCCCGGCGCGACCATCGGGGTCAACCCCGACCGCGACGCCGAGCTGTACACCGTCTCCCAGGGCGGGGTCATCGCCCTGGGCAAGGGCCAGCTCGTCACCTGACCCGCCGCCGGAAACCGGAGGCCCCCGCGACGCGCCGCCCGCGAATCGTTCCGGATGCCCGAGTTCACGCCGTTCGCCCCGCACGATGCAGGCAACGACGACGTCGAACCAGCGGAGGTCATCCGACATGAGAGGGACCCGGCGCACCCGGCTGTGCCTGGCCGGGGTGATGGCAGCGTCCGCGCTGGCCGCCACCCCCGCCCGCGCCGCCGAACCGTCCGACGGCCACCTCACCGATCTGGTCAACCCGTTCATCGGGACCCAGAACGAGGGCAACACCTTCCCCGGCGCCGCCGTGCCGTTCGGCATGGTGCAGCTCTCACCGGACACCGGGCACCGGACGGGCTACGACCACACCCAGGACCACATCCGCGGGTTCTCCCTGCTCCACGTCTCCGGCGTCGGCTGCCGCATCGGCGGCGACCTGCCCGTACTGCCCACCACCGGCGAGGTCACCGCCACCGACAACTCCCGCTACGCCGCCGCCTTCTCCCACGACGACGAGGAGGCGAGCCCCGGCTACTACCGCGTCGGCCTCGGCACCGGCATCCGCGCCGAACTCACCGCCACCGCCCGCACCGGCGTCCAGCGCTACACCTTCCCGGCCACGAAGCAGGCCAACGTCCTGCTCAACGCCGCCCAGTCGCTGCACAAACCGGGCGGCGCCGAGGCGGAGATCCTCGACGACCGCACCGTGCGCACGAAGATCTCCGGCCACGGCTTCTGCCGCGGCACCGGCCCGTACACCGTGTACACGGTCACCCGGTTCAGCCGCCCCTTCACCGCCTACGGCGCCTGGGACTCCGGCGCGGTCACCGCCGGGGCGCGGACCGGGACGGGCGGGGCCTACGTCCGGTTCGACACCACGAAGAACCGTACGGTCGAGGCCACCACCGCGCTGTCGTACGTCGACGCGCGCGGCGCCGCCGTCAACCTGGCCGCCGAGGGTGGGACCTCCTTCGACACCGTGCGCCGGCGGGCCCGAGAGGCGTGGGAGAAACGGCTCTCGGCCGTCCGGGCGCACGGCGGCGGCCCGGCGCTGCGCCGGACCTTCTACTCGTCGCTGTACCGCTCGTTCCTCGCGCCGAACATCGGCAGCGACGCCGACGGCCGCTACAAGGGGTGGGACCAGCGGGCGCACCACGCACGGGGCTTCACCTACTACCAGAACTGGTCCCTGTGGGACACCTACCGCACCCAGGCCCAGCTCCTCGCCCTGCTCGCCCCGCGCGAGGCGCGCGACATGGCGCGCTCGGTCGTCCGAGTCGACGAGGACGGCGGCTGGCTGCCCAAGTGGGGATACGGGCCGGTCGAGACCAACATCATGACCGGCGACCCGGTGACCCCCTTCCTGACCACCGCCTACCACCTCGGCCTGCTGAAGGGCTTCGAGGACCGGGCCTACCGGGCCCTGAGGAGGAACGCCGACGGCGTGCCGCCCACCGCCTATCCGGGAGTGGGCCGCGAATCCAACGCCGAGTACCTGGCACACGGCTTCGCGCCGTACGTCAAGGGCCGCCCCTACGCCAAGGCAGGTGACTCCGACTACCACTTCGGCGCCTCCGTGACCCTGGAGTACGCGCTCTCCGACGCCATGCTCGCCCAGATGGCGCGCGCCCTCGGTCACCACGGCGACGCCGCCCGTTACGCGGCCCGGTCCCGGAACTACCGCAACGTCTTCGACCCCTCGACCGGGTTCTTCCGGGCCCGTGACGCCTCCGGCGCCTTCACGGGACCGGCGGACCCGGCGAAGAGCGAGGGATTCCACGAGGGCACGTCCTGGCAGTACCAGTGGCTGGTGCCGCAGGACCTCCCCGGCATGATCGGCCTCATCGGTGGCAAGCAGGCGGCCGAACGCCGCCTGGACTCGTTCTTCGCCTACGACAGGCTCCTCGCCGACCCCGGGACGACCGCCCGGCAGGTGTGGGTCCACGGCAACGCCTACGACTACTACGACGCGGACAAGTACAACCCGCAGAACGAGCCCGACCTGATCGCGCCCTACACCTACCTGTCCACCGGGCAGCCGTGGAAGACGACGGACGTGGTGCACGCGGCGCTGACCCTGTTCACCGACGGCCCGACCGGGATGACAGGCAACGACGACCTGGGCACCATGTCCGCCTGGAACGTGCTGTCCTCCATCGGCGTCTTCCCGGTCCAGCCCGGCTTTGGCACCTGGGGCCTGTCGACCCCCGTCTTCGACCGCGTCGACCTCACCCTGGACCGCCGCTACTGGCCCAGGGGTGCCCTCACCGTCACCGCCCCCGGCACCTCCGCCGCCGACCGTTACATCCAGGGCGTCCGCACCGACCGCACCGCGCACGACCGCACCTACCTGACCACCCGCACCCTGCGGTCACTGCGGACGCTCGCGTTCACGGTCGGCCCGCGCCCGTCCGAGTGGGGCACCGGACCCCATGCGGCACCCCCGGCACTGAGGTGACCTGAGGGTCTGCCGAGTCCCGCCCCCGTCCGGGGGCGGGACTTTATCCGTTGTTAACTGTGCGTGAGCCGATCGCACTTGACCGTAATCAGGATTCGGGGATTGACTCGGGGAAAGCCCACCCGTCGACGACGCGAGGCACGCCCTTGACTTCCGATCCGCTCGCCCCGCTCGACCTCGCCTTCTGGAACATGGAGTCCGCCCGGCATCCCATGCACCTCGGCGCGCTCGGCGTCTTCGCCACCCGGTCGCCCACCGCCGGGGCGCACGCCGCGGACCTGCTCGCCTCCCGCGCAGCCGCCGTACCCGGCCTGCGCATGCGCATCCGCGACGTCTGGCGGCCCCTCGCCTTCGGCGGCGCCACCCGCGAGCCCGTCCCGGACTTCGACCCCGTGGACCACGTACGGCTGCACGCCCCCACCGACGACTTCCACGGCATGGCCGGCCGGCTCATGCAGCGCCCGCTGCGGCGCGGACGGCCACCGTGGGAGGCACACGTGCTGCCCGGTGCGGACGGTGTGTCCTTCGCCGTGCTGTTCAAGTTCCACCACGCCCTCGCCGACGGCCTGCGCGCCCTGAAGCTGGCCGCCTCCCTGCTCGACCCCGTCGACCTGCCCGACCGCGCCCCGCGCCCCGCCGAGTCCCGGCCGGGCCTGATCTCCGAGGTGCGCGCGCTGCCTGGCCGCGTCCCCGACCTGTTCAGAGGTGCGGTCTCCGACGTGGGCCGGGCCCTGGACATCGGCGCCTCGCTGGCCCGCTCCACCCTCGGCATGAGCCCCGTCCCGGCCCTGACCTCCACCCCCAGCGGCACCCGTCGCACCGCCGGGGCGGTGCTCGACATCGACGACGTGCACCGGGTCAGGAAGAGCACCGGGGGCACCGTCAACGACGTGCTGATCGCGATCGTCGCGGGCGCACTGCGCCGCTGGCTGGACGAGCGCGGAGACGGCAGCGAGGGAGCCGCCCCGCGCGCCCTCATCCCGGTCTCCCGGCGCCGTCCGCGCACCGCCCAGCCGCAGGGCAACCGGCTCTCCGGGTACCTGATGAGGCTTCCGGTCGCCGACCCCGACCCGCTGGCCCGGCTGGAGACGGTGCGCGCCGCGATGGTCCGCAACAAGGAAGCGGGCTCCGATCGCGGGGCGGGTGCCGTCGCCCTGCTCGCGGACCACGTCCCGGCGCTCGGGCACCGGCTCGGTGGACCGCTGGTCGGGCAGGCGGCGCGGCTCTGGTTCGACATCCTCGTCACCAGCGTCCCGCTGCCCGGCATCGGGCTGAGGCTCGGCGGCCAGGAGCTGGCCGAGGTCTTCCCGCTCGCCCCCCTCGCCCCCGGCCAGTCCCTCGCGGTGGCCGTCTCCACCTACCGGGGGCGCGTCCACTACGGGCTGGTGGCCGACGCCCGCGCGGTGCCCGACCTCGACGTCCTGGCCCGAGCGCTCACCGGCGAGATGGAGACCCTGCTCACAGCCTGCGAGGTCTGACCTCGGCCGTTCCCGGCTCCCGGGCCGCCCGCCACCGGTACGGGTTTGGTCCAGGGGCCGGGCGCTCCGTAAAATTCCCCGGCCGACAGCGGGCGCGCTCATGCCCCCGCGCGGGTGATCAGGGAAGCGGCAGCGCGATGACGGTGACAGAGGACGGCGCGGCGTCCACGGACGCGGTGTCCACGGACGAGATGGTCTACGGGCCCGGTATCGACCCGGAGCGCCTGGCCGTCTGCCTCAGCGTGCTGGAGGAGCTGGACCGGATCGACGTCGACCACCCCGACGCCATCCAGGTGCGCCGGGCCACCTCGCACATCTACCGCACGGTCAAGCAGCGCCGCCGCCAGGAGCGCCGGGCCGCGAAGACCGCGCACGACCGCTCGGTCACCGAGGCCACCGCCACCGGCTCCGCCGAGCGCATCGACGACGAGACCGAGGGCATCCTGCCCAGCTCCAAGATCGAGGCGGGCCGGATCGCGGGCATACTCCAGCGTCCCCGCTCCTGCTACATCTGCAAGCAGCGGTACACCGAGGTCGACTACTTCTACCACCAGCTCTGCCAGGGCTGCGCCGCCGAGAACCGCGCCCGCCGCGAGGCGCGCGCCGACCTCACCGGCAAGCGCGCCCTGCTCACCGGCGGACGCGCCAAGATCGGCATGTACATCGCGCTGATGCTGCTGCGCGACGGCGCGCACACCACGATCACCACCCGGTTCCCCAAGGACGCGATCCGCCGCTTCAAGGCGATGGAGGACTCCGCGGACTGGCTGCACCGCCTCGAGGTCGTCGGCATCGACCTGCGCGACCCGGCCCAGGTCGTCGCCCTCGCGGACCGGATGACCGAGGCCGGCCCGCTGGACATCCTGATCAACAACGCGACGCAGACCGTGCGCCGGCTCCCGTCCGCCTACGCCGCGCTGGTCGACGGCGAGAGCGCCCCGCTGCCCGCCGGTGAGCTGCCCGTCCACGAGGTCATCGGTGCCTTCAACTCCGGCGCGGTCGACGGCCTGGCCGCGCTGCCCGTCGGCACCAGCGGCCTGGAGGCCCAGAAGGTCGCCGACCTGGCCCTGGTCGCGGGCAACGCCAGCGTCGCCCGGCACCTGGACGGCACCGCGATCGACGCCGGCGGCCTGCTGCCCGACGTGGTGGACACCAACACCTGGGTGCAGTCCATCGAGCAGATCTCCCCGGTGGAGCTGCTGGAGACTCAGCTCTGCAACTACACGGCGCCGTTCATCCTTATCAGCAAGCTCCGCCCGGCCATGGCCGCCGCCGCGAAGCACGCCGCCAGGGGACGGGCGTACGTCGTGAACGTCTCCGCCATGGAGGGCGTCTTCGCCCGTGGCTACAAGGGCGCGGGCCACCCCAACACCAACGCGGCCAAGGCAGCGATGAACATGGTGACCCGGACCAGTGGCCAGGAGATGTTCGACACCGACCGCATCCTGATGACCTCGGTCGACACCGGCTGGATCACCGACGAGCGCCCGCACTACGACAAGCTCCGGCTGGCCGAGGCGGGCTTCCACGCCCCTCTGGACCTGGTCGACGGCGCCGCCCGCGTCTACGACCCGATCGTGCGCGGCGAGCAGGGCGAGGATCTGTACGGCGTCTTCATGAAGGACTACGCGCCCGGAAAGTGGTGACGCGACCCGCCCCGCGTACCTGACGGCGCGGTACCGGACCTCGGTCCGGTGCCGCGCCGTCGTATTGACGGGGCATCGGCCGGGCAGACGCATGACTGGGCCGAGTGGGTGAATCGACGGCCCCCGCAGAGGATGCGCTTTGCGGTAATCGGCCCGATATTGAGGGGGATTGAGGGGGTGGTGGCCGGGCGGAAGTTACGTCTTGTTTGCACTCCCTATCGAGCGAGGGTCCGCTCATTTGGTTAATCTGGGGGTCCGGGACGCCCCCCAGGGTGATCCGACACATAAGGAGTGCGCGGTGACACCGGAGACGACGACCAGCGAACAGGGCCCCGACGAACGCACGGAGCGCTCCCGCCGCAGGCCCGGAGAACTGGGCAGCCTGGACGTGTGGGCCCGCTCCGCCCCGATCCGCCTGGCGGGCTACGAGGACGACCTCGCCGAGCCCCACATCCTGCCCAGCGTGGACTGACCCGTTCCGCACCCGCGACCCTACGGGCGCATGGGCGTGACAGACTCACGCCCATGCTGATCAGAGAAGCCGGGGCCGGTGACTGGCCTCGGATCTGGCCTGTCTGGCACCGCATCGTCGCCGCAGGCGACACCTACACCTGGGACCCCGGCACCCCCGAGGAAGCCGCCCGCGCCCTCTGGATGAGCCCCGCCAAACGTGTGTACGTGGCGGAGGACACCGACGGCGCCCTGCTGGGCACGGCCTACCTCACCCCGAACTACGGCGGAGCCGCCGCGCACGTGGCCAACGCCGGCTTCCTGGTGGACCCCGACCGGGCCGGACGGGGCACCGGCCGGGCGCTCGCCGAGCACCTCCTCGCCGAGGCGAAGGCCCAGGGATACCGCGCGATGGTCTTCAACGCCGTCGTCGAGACCAACCCCGCCGTCCGCCTCTGGACCTCCCTGGGCTTCACCGTCCTCGGCACGGTCCCCAACGCCTTCGACCACCCCCGTGACGGACCGGTCGGGCTGCACATCATGCACAAGGTGCTCTAGTGCCGTGACCGGAAACAGGCCGGGCCCTCAGCCCAGCGGCGCCGTACGCGCCCAGGGGCGCAGTCGCTCCAGGTCCTCCGCCACCGCCAGCAGATCAGCCTCCGTGCCCGGACGCCCCACGAGCTGGACCGCGGCCGGGGCGCCGCTGGGCAGAGCACCGAAGGGGACCGACATCGCGGGCCAGCCGGTCAGGTTCCAGACCGGGGTGAAGGGCGAAGTGGCCGTGTTCACCGCCACGTTGGCGAGCCAGCTCCGCTGGTGCCAGGGGGCCGCCGCGGGGGATCGGCGGGCCAGGGCCGGGGTGAGCAGCACGTCGTACTCGGTGAGGAACGGCAGCAGCCGGGCGCGGAGCCGGTCGCGGGCGGTGCCGGTGCGGACCGAGCGGACGAAGCGCCGGCCGACGGCCGCGTGGGTGCGGGTGCGCGGGGCGAGCCGGGCCGGGTCCAGCCCGGCCGAGTCCACCGCCGTGCCGGCTGTCCAGTGGCGCAGCGCGGTCACGCCCAGGTCGAGCGGGTAGGGCGGCTCGGCCCGCCGCACCGTGTGCCCGGCACCGTTCAGCAGGGCCGCCGCCTCGCGGACCGCCGTGCGGAACGGTGCGCTCACCGTGACCCCGGCCAGCGGGCTGCGTACGGCGGCCGCTATGCGGCGTGGCGTACGCTCCCCGGATGCCGGCAAGGCGGTCTCCGCGAGGACGGCGAGCATCAGGCGCAGGTCCTCGACGGTGGTGGCGAGGGGACCGTTCTCCGACATGCCGAACCAGTCGCCGTGGCCGATGCCCGCGGGGACCACGCCGTGGCCCGGCTTCAGGGTCACCAGACCGCAGGCGGCCGCCGGGATCCGCAGCGAACCCATGCCGTCGTTGCCGAGCGCCAGCGGGACCAGGCCCGCGGCGACCGCCGCCGCGCTGCCCCCGGAGGAGCCGCCCGCCGTGCGGCTGAGGTCCCACGGGCTGCGGGCCGTGCCGTGAACGCCCTCGGTGGTGCCGAACACGCACAGCTCGGGCACGTTGGTCAGACCGACCACGACCGCGCCCGCCGCGCGCAGACGCGCCACGGCCACGTGGTCCTCGGCGGCCGGGGTGTCCGGCGTCGCGGCGGAGCCGTTGCGGGTGGACTCGCCGCGCACGCCGAGGTTGTCCTTGACCGCCACCGGCACGCCCGCCAGGGGCAGTTCGGCCAGATCCGGGCGGGCGCCGACCTCGTCCGCCTCCGCCAGGGCCGCTTCCGCGCGCACGGCGCGGAACGCGCCGACCCGCCCGTCCAGCTCCGCGATCCGCGCGAGATGCTCCGCCACCACCTCCCTGGGGGCGACCCGCTTCCCGCGGACGGCGGCGGCGATCTCGGCGGCCGTACGGCCCACCCACGTACTCACGGGCACTCCTCGGGGACTCCGGGTGCGCGGACGGCGCGCACGGCAGCACTGTGCCCGCTCCCGCGCCCCACGTCGAGAGGCCGGCAACCCCGCCGTCCGGAGGCGCGGGCAGGGGCGAGCGCAACGACGTGCCGCGCCCCCCCGGAGCCCGCGGGGAGCAGCCCCTGCGGCGCGGTCAGCGCGTCGTGCCGAGCCGGGTCGGGCGCAGGAAGTCCCTGACGTAGGTCCGCTCCCAGCAGGCGCCCGTCTCGCGCAGCTCACGCCAGGTGGTGAAGCGGTAGCGGAAGAGGCGGGCGCGGACGAAGCGGGGCGGGGCACCGGGCGGGAAGGGCGAGACCCGCAGCAGGCGCAGGGTGTCGCGGTCGCCCTCCAGCAGCTTCTCCACCAGCCTGCCGAACCAGTCCCCGGCGTAGGCGGGTGACAGCGCGACGAACCACATCAGCCAGTCCAGCCGCAGATGGTACGGCGCGAACTGGCGCGGCCAGCGCCGGGGATCGCCGGGCTTGCCGTGGAACTCGTACTCCCGCCAGTCGCCGTCCTCGCCGGGCCGCTCGTCGCCGGTTCCCTCGATCACCACCTCGTAGCGGGTCCGGCTGACGCTGCCGAACGCGCCGTAGGTGTTGACCAGGCGCAGCGGGTCGAAGGAGCGGTTCATCACCTGGCGCCGGGAGACCATGTTCATCACCGGGCGGGAGCTGAGCGCCAGCAGGATCACGGCGAGCGCCGACACCAGCACCTCGTACCAGAGCGGAGCGGCGGGCACCGGGGGCGCCTCGGCGGGGAGCCGGAGCGCGGACAGGGCCAGCACGATGGTGATCCAGTTCAGCCAGGCGAAGTTCCCGGAGAGCACCAGCCAGAGCTGGGTCACGATCATCAGTGCGGCGGCCGCCGACGCGACCGGCTGCGGTGTGAACAGCAGTACCGGGACGGCGAGTTGGGTGACGTGATTGGCGGCCGCCTCCACCCGGTGCAGGGGCTTCGGCAAGTGGTGGAAGAACCAGCTCAGCGGGCCGGGCATCGGCTGGGTCTCGTGGTGGTGGTCGAGGCAGGTGAGCTTGCGCCAGCAGACGTCACCGCGCAGTTTGATCAGCCCCGCGCCGAACTCCACCCGGAACAGCACCCAGCGCAGCAGGAACAGCACCACCACCGGTGGCGCCACCTCGTCGTTGCCGAGGAACGCCGCGAGGAAGCCGACCTCCAGCAGCAGTGTCTCCCAGCCGAACGCGTACCAGGTCTGCCCCACGTTCACGATCGACAGGTACAGCGCCCACGGCACCAGCCACAGCACGATCCCGGCCCCGAGCGGCAGCGCCGAGTCCGCCCCCGCCAGCAGGGCCGCCGACACAGCGCAGCCCGCCCAGGCGCACCCCGCGAAGAAACGGTCCGAGTAGTACCCGTGGAACAGGCTCGGCGACTTCTTGAAGGGCACCCGCGCCAGGTAGCGCGGTACGGGCAGCAGCCCGCGCTCGCCCAGCAGCGGCCGGAACTGGCGCACCGCCGCCAGGAACGCCACCAGGTAGAGCGCGGCCAGTCCGCGCTGGAGCACCAGCCGGCTCAGCAAGTAGTCGGGGGCGGTGAACCACTCCATCGCGCACGTACTCCTGCCTCGGCGGCTGCCGCCCGGCCGGGGCCGCTCCCCGCCCGTGGCGTCCGCCCGCTCTTCCGGGTACCGCGCCGCGGCCCGCGCAACCGGTACGCGCCGGGCCGGAGCACCCTGCCCCGCCCCACTCGAAGATTCCTGCGTTTGCTGGCAAGGTGGCCCCATGGCTGATCGGGGTGCGAGTGCCCTGTCACTCCCGGAGAACCGGCCCGCGGACCCGGAGACGATCCTGGCGCTCAACCACATGGGCAGCTTCGACTGGGACCTGGACGCGGGCCTGCTCCACCTGGACGCCCGGGCCCACGAGATCTTCGACCTGCGCCCCGGCGAGTACGACGGCCGGGCCACCTCCCTGGCCCTCAGGGTCCCCCCGCCGGACGCGGCCCGGCTGGACGCGGCGATCGCCCGTGCCATCAAGAACGGCAGCGAGACCTACAGCGCCTACTTCCGCGTCCGCCGTCGCGACGGCGCCGTCCGCTGGGCACACAGCCAGGGCGCCATCCGCCGCGACGGCTCCGGGCGGCCGCGCAGGGTCGTCGGCCTCCTCCGCGACGCCACCCGGGAACTCGCCGACAGCCCCGCCGGCGCCCCGCGCACCGCGCAGGAGGAGGCGTTCCGCCAGCAGGCCGGCATCGTGGAGGCGGTATCCGCCGCGCTCGCCCACGCACGCAGCGTCCAGGACGTCATCGACGCCCTGAAGGACACCCACGGCATCCGCCACCTCGGCGCGGCCAGTGTCGTCATCGGACTGGTGGAGGCCGGGCGCATCCGCCTCGTCGCGGAGGGTCCCGCCGAGAGCTCCGTACCCGGCACCAGCATCACCCGGATCGACGAGCCCTATCCGATGAGCGAGGTGGTGCGCACCCTGGCGCCCCGGTTCATCGAGTCGCCCGAGGAGTTCGCCGAGGAGTACCCGATCCTCTGGCCGCACATCACCGACCTGCACATCACCTCCGCCGCCTACCTCCCGCTGATCGCCCAGGCCCGTCCGCTCGGCGCCATGGGCCTGCTCTACGACGACCGGCGCGGGTTCTCCGCCGAGGAACGCGCCGTGCTGGTCGCCCTCGGCAGCAGCATCGCCCAGAGCCTCCAGCGCGCCATGCTCTACGAGCAGGAGAAGGACCTCGCCCAGAGCCTCCAGCAGGCCATGCTGCCCCGCACCATCCCCGGCGTCCGGGGCGCCGACGTGGCCGTGCGCTACCGGGCCGCCGCCCTCGGCCGGGACATCGGCGGCGACTGGTACGACCTGATCCCGCTGCCCGGCGGCCGGGTCGGCGCCGTCATCGGGGACGTCCAGGGCCACGACAGCCATGCCGCCGCCGTCATGGGCCAGCTCCGGATCGTGCTGCGCGCCTACGCCGCCGAGGGGCACACCCCGGCCACCGTGATGGCCCGCGCCTCCGTCTTCCTCGACGAGCTCGACACCGACCGCTTCGCCACCTGCCTGTACGCCCAGGCCGACCTCTCCACCGGTGTCGTCCAGGTCGTCCGGGCCGGCCACCTCGACCCGCTGCTGCGGGACGCCGACGGCACCACCCGGCGCCTCCACCTGCAGGGCGGGCTCCCGCTCGGCCTCTCCGCCGAGTTCGGCCGGCTGGAGTACCCGGTCGCCACCCTGGAGCTGGACCCCGGCCACACCCTGCTGCTGTGCACCGACGGCCTGGTCGAACAGCCCGGCGCCGACCTCGACGACGGCATGCGTGAGCTGGCGGAACTCTTCGCCGAGGGACCGGACGACGTGCGTGAGATCGCCGGACGCCTGATCGCCATGGCCGAGGAACGCGGCGGGGAGGACGACGTCGCCCTGCTCCTGCTGCGCCGACGGGAACCCGAGGAACCCGGAGCACGCGGCCGGCTCCGCCAGCACGTCGCACCCGGCGACCCCGACGCCCTCACCCGCGCCCGGCACCTCATCGGCGCCGAGGTGCGGGCCTGGGGCGCCGGGGAGCGCGCCGACGAGATCGAACTCGTCGCCGACGAGCTGATCACCAACGCGCTGATGCACACCGAAGGCTCCGCGACCGTCACCCTGCGCCTGCTGACCGGCGGCGAGCGGCGGCTGCGCGTCGAGGTGGAGGACTCCTCCAGCGCGCTGCCCCGCCGCCGCGAACCGCAGGACGACGGCGTCTCGGGACGCGGGCTGCTCCTCGTCGACATGCTGGCCGACGCCTGGGGCGTGGAGGCGCGTGGCGGCGGCAAGGCCGTGTGGTGCGAGTTCCGGACGAACCCGGACGGCTGACCGCCGCCTGTCACCGCGGCCCGCCGGTGGCACCCTGGACACATGCCGGAACTGCCCGAGGTAGAAGCGCTCAAGGACTTCCTCGCCGAGCACCTGGCCGGACGCCGGGTGACCCGCGTGCAGCCGCTCGCCATCAGCGTGCTGAAGACCTACGATCCGCCGGTCGGCGCCCTGGAGGGCACGGAGATCGCGGCCGTGCGCCGGCACGGCAAGTTCCTGGACCTTCAGAGCGACAACGGCCTGCACCTCGTCACCCACCTGGCCCGCGCGGGCTGGCTGCACTGGCGTGACGCCGTGCCCGACGCCCCGCCGCGCCCCGGCAAGGGCCCCCTGGCGCTGCGTGTGGCGCTGGAGGGCGGCGAGGGCTTCGACCTCACCGAGGCCGGCACCCAGAAGAGGCTCGCGGTGTACGTGGTGCGCGACCCGGCCGAGGTGCCGGGGATCGCCCGGCTGGGCCCCGACCCGCTCGCCGACGACTTCGACGAGGAGCGCTTCGCGGGGCTGCTCAAGGGCGAGCGGCGCCGGCTCAAGGGCGCGCTGCGCGACCAGTCCCTGATCGCCGGGGTCGGCAACGCCTACAGCGACGAGATCCTGCACGCGGCCGGGATGTCCCCGTTCAAGCTCGCCGCCTCCCTCACCCCCGAGGAGACCACCCGCCTCCACACCGCGCTGCGCGGCACCCTCACCGAGGCGGTGGAGCGCTCGCGGGGGGTCGCGGCCGGGCGGCTGAAGGCGGAGAAGAAGAGCGGACTGCGCGTGCACGGCCGTACCGGCGAACCCTGCCCGGTGTGCGGGGACACCATCCGCGAGGTCTCCTTCAGCGACTCCTCGCTCCAGTACTGCCCCACCTGCCAGACCGGCGGCAAACCGCTGGCCGACCGCAGGCTGTCCCGCCTGCTGAAGTGAACCGCGCCGGTCACCGCGCGGGAAGGGTCACCAGCCGCTCGCCCTTGTCCGTGCGCACCTCGTAGTGGTCGATGTCGTCCGGTCCGAGCGAGGAGCCGGCCGTGGTCGCGGTGGTGCCCTCGTCGTGCGCGCCGACCGTCCAGCCGCCCGCCACCTGCTCCGAGCCGTCCCGGCCGACCACGATCAGCCGGCACGAGTGCGGACCGGCGCTGTCCCGCACCTCCAGGCGCAGCCCGCTGCCCCAGCGCTCCCCCTCGGTGGTGACCCGCGCCCAGACCCCGGTGTCCGGATCGGTCGCCGCCGTGACCCGGGACGAGGGCTGCCCGTGACCGGCGAAGGCCATCAGCGAGGGACCGGCCACCGCGAGCACCACCGAGGCGGCGAGCCCGTACAGGACTCTGCGCCGGCGGGCCCGGTGGCGTACGGCGATCTCGCCGAGCAGCCGGTCCAGCAGCCGGGGGCCGGGCTGGGCCAGTACGGGTACGAAGGCGGGCGTGGCCTCCCGGTACAGCATCAACTGCCGTGCCGTGGGGCCGAATTCGGCCGCGTCCGTCGCACACTGCGAGCACTCGGCGAGGTGGTCCTCGAAGCGGAAGGTCTCCGCCTCGTCCAGCACGCCGAGCGCGTACGCGCCGACGGCGCGATGCCTTTCCAGGGACCTCATGCCGAATCCTCGTGCCTATGGGTGCGGGTGGGGTTACGCGGTGCACCCATTGGTACGCACCGGACGCCGGAATGACTCAAGCCGCACGCAGAAACCCGATGGGGATTCGGAGCGGCCGGGGCCCCGGATTGGTCCGAGTTCCAAGTGGCCGAAAAGCCCGCCGGGTCCGGTGTCCCGGGCGGGCTCAGAACAGATGGATGGCCAGGTGGCCGAGCGGCAGGCCGAGCCGCCAGGCCGGGGTCCACACCTTCGGCCCCTCGTCCTCACTCCAGGGCGCGCCACCGCCCGGCACCGCGTCCAGGTCCGGTGCGAGCAGCTCGGTCTCCTCCAGCCAGCGCCAGGCGTCCCCCGCGAGCGCCAGGTCCGGGTCGGGGGTCCTCGAAGCGGCCGCCCGGGCCGTGAGTTCGGCCATCCGGCCGCCGATCCACTCCTGCCACGGCTGGTCGTAGGCCGTCAGGGAGAGCCAGGTCTCCAACTGCGAGATGACCCGGACCCCGGAGAGTTCGCCCTCGGTGTCGGACAGGAAGACGGTGAGCGCCAGCGCGTCCCGGCCCGCCCGGAACTCGAAGGACGTCGGCGGCATCAGGTCGCCGGTGCGCAGCAGCTCGTCGGCGATGTACTCGGCGTAGAACCAGGCCATCGGGACGGTGAGTTCACCGCCGCCGGGGCCGCTCGTGCTCTCGTGGCCTCTGTGGAGCATCCCTGCCTGCCTTCCTCCGGTGCGTGCGCGTCGCCCGAACCCGGCCCCCCGCCCGGAACACGGATGAGGACAGCTCATGGCCCCGACGGGGGTCACGGCAAGGCGCTTTACCGAGGCTTGACCAGGCGTCCGGTTTCACCGCAGGTCAGTCGCGTATCCCGGAAGGACCTGGCGCAGGGCGCGCAGTGCGTAGTACGCGCGGGACTTCACGGTACCGGGTGGAACGCCCAGGATCTCCGCGGCCTCCGCCACACTGGCCCCGCGGAAGTACACGAGTACCAGCACGTCACGGTGGTGCGGCGTGAGTGTCTTCACAGCCTCGCGGACGTCGAGCGCGGCGGCGGCCCGCTCGGCGTGGTCGGCGGTGACGCGCGCGCTCTCCGGCACCTCTTCCACCACCTCCGGAGGCCGGGCCCGCCGTGCCCGCCGGGCGTCGATGGCCAGCCGCCGGGCGACCGTCAGCAGCCAGGGGCGGGCCGAGGCGAAGTTCTCGGCGCGCAGCGCCTCGGGATGCTGCCAGGCCCGGACGAGGGTCTCCTGCACCAGGTCCTCGGCGCGCTGCCGGTCCCCGTCGCTCAGCCGCAGCAGCAGCGCGAAGAGGGGCCGCCCGTGCTCCCGCGCCAGCGCGGCGAGTTCGTGCTCGGCGGTCGTCGTCCCTGGGGCAGTGGTCCCGGCCGTCATGGCCGTATGGCAGCGCAGCCCGGCCGCCGGCGACACCCCGCGCGCACGCCGGTGCGGCGGGCGGTCGCCCGGGCGCGGTGAACGGTCGGACGAACGGTCGCCCTGCGGCCCGGCGGCACCGGATGGGCTAGGGGCTGTTTGGGCGGCAGGTCAGCTTCATACCCATATGCCCGTCAGAACTTGTCTGTCAATACGACAAGTACCTTCCGGCGATCCCGGGGTGAGTTGATGATCGGACGCAGGCACCAGGTGGGCCTCGCGCTGACCGCCGTGCTCGCGGCGATGGCCGCCTGCCAGCATCAGGACCGGGCCGGGGCTGGATCGGGGCAGCCCGCGCCCCCCGGGAAGGGCTTCACGCTCGTCGCCGCCGGTGGCGTCCAGCCGTACGCGTCCGCCGCCGACCGGGCGGGCTTCGACGCCTCCGGCGGCGGGCACGACTTCCGCCCCGTGCTCGCCGGAGCCCGGCCGGCCGTCTCCGGGGCCGACCTGGCGCTGTGTCACCTGGAGCCGGTGCAGGGAGCCGACGGCGACCCGGCCGTCGCCGCGCTGCCCCCACTGGCCCAGGCCCTCGCCGCCACCGGCTACGACAGTTGCTCCACCGCGTCCCCGCAGGCCGACGCCGCCGGGATCACCCGCACCCTGAACGCCCTCGACCAGGCCGGCGTACGTCACGCCGGAACCTCCCGCACCGACACGGAGGCCCGCACCGTCACCCTGCTGCGCGCGGGCACCGCGAAGGTCGCCCATCTGTCCTACGCCTACGACACCACCGGCCGGTCCGGGGCGGTGGACCCGGCCGACGCGGGCCGGATCGCCGCCGCCGCGCGGGCCGCGCGGAAGGCGGGCGCCGACGTGGTCGTGCTCTCCGTCAACTGGGGCCCCGCCTGGCAGGACGCCCCGGACGCCGGGCAGGTCACCCTCGCCAGGCAGCTCACCGCCGCCCGGACCGGCGGCCGCCCCGACATCGACCTCGTCCTCGGTGACCACGCCCACGTGCCCCAGCCATACGAGAAGGTCAACGGCACCTGGGTGGTCTACGGCATGGGCGACCAGATCGCGGACGGCGGCGACGGCCCGGGGGAGTGGCGCGGCAACGAGTCCACCCTCGCCCGCTTCGCCTTCGCCCCGCCCACCGGGCCCGGCGCCCGCTGGGAGGTGAGCCGCGCAGAGTTCCTGCCCCAGGTGTACGACCTCGACGCCGGCCGCGCCATCGACGTGAACCGGGCCGTCGCCGCGGGCGCCGACCTCGCCGCCATCCGAGACCGGGTACGGAAGTCCGTACTGAGCCGGGGTGCGGCCGAGGCCGGGCTCACCATGGGGCAGTGATCACTCGGCGGGCGTCCGCCGGGCCAGTGCCGAGTGCCGGTAGGAGTAGCCGAAGTAGATGACACAGCCGACCAGGAACCAGACGGCGAACCGCACCCAGGTCTGCCACTCCAGGAAGGTGACCAGCCAGAGCGAGAACAGCGCGCCGAGCGCCGGGATGAAGGGCATCAGCGGGGTGCGGAAGGCGCGCGGCAGGTCGGGCTGCCGGTAGCGCAGCACGATCACCGCCACGCACACCACCACGAAGGCCAGCAGGATGCCGATGTTGGTCAGCTCGGCCGCCTCGCCGATCGGCACGAACCCGGCGATGGCGGCCGCCCCGGCGCCCACGACCCACGTCACCCGGGTCGGCACGTGCCGGGTGGGGTGCGTCTTGGCGAACCAGCGCGGCAGCAGGCCGTCGCGGGCCATCGAGAACCAGACGCGGGTGACGCCCAGCATGAAGGTGAACATCACGGTGAGGATGCCGATGATCGCGCCCACCGCGATGACGTCGGCCAGTCCGCCGAGGCCCACCGACTTGAAGGCCGAGGAGAACCCGCTCTCCGGGTCGATGTCCTTGTAGTTCTGCATGCCGGTGAGCACCAGGCAGGCCGCCACGTACAGCACCATCGAGATGATCAGCGAGTAGATGATCGCCTTCGGCATGTGGCGCTGGGCGTCCTTGGACTCCTCGGCCGCGGTCGACATGGCGTCGTAGCCGAACACCGCGAAGAACACGGTGGCCGCTCCGGTGAACGCGCCGCTGATACCGAAGGGGAAGAAGGGGTGGTAGTTCGCGGTGTCGATGTGGAAGAAGCCCACCGCGATCACCAGCAGCACCACCAGTACCTTCAGCGCCACCACGAAGGTCTCGAACCGGGCCGCGCTCTTCATGCCCTGGTTCAGCAGCCAGGCGATCAGCAGGCACAGGATCGCCGCGAACAGGTCGACCCGGTGCCCCGAGCCGGTACCGGGCGCGCCCAGCATCCAGGCGGGCAGATTCGCGCCCGCCTCCTCGACCAGGAAGCTGAAGTAGCCGGAGATGCCGATGGCGACCACCGCCACGATCGCGGTGTACTCCAGCAGCAGGTCCCAGCCGATGAACCAGCCCACGAACTCGCCGAGCACCGCGTACCCGTAGGTGTACGCCGACCCCGCCTTGGGGATCATGCCCGCGAACTCGGCGTACGACAGAGCCGCACAGGCGCTCGCGAGGCCGGCGATCAGGAACGACACCACCACCGCGGGCCCGGCCTTGCCGTTGGCGACCGTGCCGGCGAGCGTGAAGATGCCGGCGCCGATGATGCCGCCCACCCCGATCGCGGTGAGCTGCCACATGCCGAGCGAACGGGTCAGACCACCCTCGCCCGTCTCGGCCTCCTCGATGTGTTCAATGGGTTTGCGACGGAGAATCCCCTCACCCGAACGGATCTTGGCCACGCGCCTCACCTCTTCCCCGACGGCAAACGGCTGACGGCGGATCATGATGGCTCAGGGGCGGTCCGTTCGGAAGGCGCCACGCACGACGGCTCAGCCCACGGTCCAGTCCGGGACCCAGGTACCGGCGCCGCGCCGCGTCCCCGCCCCGCCGGTCAGATGCGTGCGCAGGGCGGTCAGGGCCGGGTGGGCGTTGGCCCGGTCCCAGATCAGGGAGTGCGGATAGACCGGCGTCGGCCCGGTGATCGGGATCAGCCGCACACCGTGCCCGGCGGGCCGGGGATGCTCACCCATGAACGTCGCCAGCTCCGGTGACCCGGCGATGCGCTCCAGCATCGCAGCGCTGCCGAAGTTGGGTCCCGCCGAGTCGATGGTGAGTCCGAACTCCGCCGCCAGCGAGGTGTAGTACGCGGCCCACTCGACGCCCTCCACGATGCCCGGCATCCAGATCCGGTGTCCGGCCAGCTCGGCCGGTGTCACCGACTCGGCGTCGGCGAGAGCGTGCCCGGGACCGGTGAGCAGACGCAGCGGCTCGTCCAGGACACGGGCGCTCGCCAGGGTCGCGGGCAGCGGCCGGCCCGGCATGCCGACCGCGCGGAAGGTCGCGTCGACCCGGCCCGCCTGTACGGCGGCGACGGCGGTGTCGGCGTCGAACAGTGTGACCACCTCCAGCTCCACCCCCGGATGAGCCTCGTGGAAGCCACGCAGCAGGACGGCCGGGGCGACGCGCGGGCCGATCACGTCCACCCGGAGCGCCCGGCGGCCCCGCCGGACCGAGGCGGCCGCCCGCTCCCCGGCCAGCAGCAGTGCCCGCGCGTGCGGCAGGAACGCCCTTCCGTCGAGCGTCGGTTCGGCGCCCCGCCCGGTCCGGTGGAACAGGCGCACCCCGAGGTCCCGCTCCAGTGCGGCGATCCGCTTGGAGACGGCCTGCTGGGTGACGCCGAGCACGGCGGCCGCCTCCTGGAACTGGCCCGAGTCCGCGACGGCGACGAAGGTGCGCACGGCCTTGAGATCCATCAGCACACAGTACGCCTGCACAACGATTGGTTGTGCATGCGGGGGTTTCGGTTGTTTGCTCCCGCCCTCCCGGGGCCGATTTCATGGCCCTGGTCAACGGGAGGTTGTGCATGAGGCTGGGGTCGCGCTTCGGATGGCTGTGGGCGGCGTACGCCGTCAGCGCGGCCGGGACCTGGCTGGCGTTCGACGCCTTCGCGCTGGTCGCGCTGCTGGTGCTGCACCAGGGGCCGGCCCGGGTGGCGCTCCTGGCGTCCGCCGGACCGGCCGTGGGCGCCGTGCTCGCGGTGCCGCTCGGACCCTGGACGGAGTTCCGCCGCAAACGCCCCGTCATGATCACGGCCGACCTGGTCCGGTGCGCCGCCCTGCTCGCCGTCCCCGCCGCGCACTTCCTCGGGGTGCTCGGTTTCGGCCAACTACTGCTCGTCTCCGTGGTCGTGGCCGCCGCCGACCTCACCTTCACCGCGGCCTTCGGCGCCCACCTCAAGAGCCTCGTGCCGCGCGCCGGCCTCGTCACCGCCACCAGCAGGCTCGAGTCCACCACCTGGACCGCCACGGTGCTCGGACCCCCGCTCGGCGGTGCCCTCGTCGGCCTGTCCGGGCCCGTGGTGACGGTCGCCGCCAACGCCCTCAGCTTCCTGCTGTCCGCCCTCGGCATCCGCGCCGTCAAAGGCTCCGAGACCGCCCCGGGACGCCCGCCCCGCGACCCGTCACGCCCGCGCGCCGCCGACCTCCTCGACGGCTGGCGGCACCTGCTCACCAGCCCCGAACTGCGCCCGCTGTTCCTCAACACGGTCCTGGTGAACGGCCTGATCATGGCCCAGGCCCCGCCGCTCGCGGTCCTGATGCTCGGCCCGCTCGGCTTCACGCCCTGGAGCTACGGCCTCGCCTTCGCCGTTCCCTGCCTCGGCGGCCTCCTCGGCTCCCGGCTCGCCCGTCCGCTCGCCGCCCGCCACGGCAGGCGCCGCGTGCTCCTCGCCTCGGGCGTGCTGCGGGCCTGCTGGCCGGTGGGACTCGCCCTGGTCCGGCCCGGCGTGCCCGGCCTGGTCCTCGTCATGGTGGTCGAGCTGTGCCTGATCACCTGCGCGGGCGTGTTCAACCCGCTGCTCGCCGCCGAGCGGCTGGAGCGCACCCCGGACGACCGGGTCGCCCGTACGCTCTCCGCCTGGTCGGTCTCCACCAGGACCGGGACGGCCGCACTGACCGCGCTGTGGGGCCTGCTGGCCTCGCTCACCGGCCCGCGCACCGCCATCGCCGCGGCCGGGGTGCTGCTCCTGGCGACCACGCCGATGCTGCGGTCCTGCGCTACGGGACGACCGTCACCGGCCAGCGTCCCGCCTTCACCAGCCGGACCGCCACCGACCCGATGATCCGGTGCCCGGCCTGCTCCGAGGCGCCCACCACCACCGCGTCCGCCTTCAGCTCGCCGGCGGCCTGCACCAGGCCGTTGAAGGGGTCGCCGCGGAAGGTGTGGAACTCCCAGCGCACCTCGAATATCCCCTTCACCCGCTCCGCCGCCTCCCTGATCTGCGCGATCAGGTCCTCGGCGATCTCGTCCGTGGCCTGCGCCACCGGAACACCGAGCGCCGCCCCGGCCGCCAGTACCGGCTGCACGTACACCACCGCGAGCAGCGCCCCCTGCCGCCGGGCGAGTCCACCCGCGTAGGCGGCCGCCCGCAGCGAGGAGTCGGAGCCGTCCACGCCGACGACGATGACCTTGGGACCGTCCGTGCCCCGCTCGAACCGGTGCCGCTCGTGCTCTGCCTGCTGTTCCGTCACGGCGGTGAGGCTATCGGAAGCCGCCGTTCCGTCCAGTGGACGGGCAGGAGTGCCCTCCGGATCGCGCCGTCGTTGGGCCGACCGGGTGGATCGGACCCGCCGCACCGGTGTCGGTGCGGTGCGGCGCGGGCCCGGCGGGCGACTGATGGTTCATGGAGAAGGATCAGTTGTTCACACGGCGCCGGATGCTCCTCGGCTCGGCCGCCGTCCTCGGCGCCGCGGGCGTCGGGGGAGCCCTCATGTCGGGCGGCGGCGACGAGGCCGCCCGCACCACCACCGGCCTCGCCGGGCCCCAGGCCCGCCAGGCCCTCAAGCCCTCCGCGTTCCGCCTCCAGCCCCTCATCGGCTCCGGCACCCCGCACGCCGCCCCCGGGAAGCTGAAGGTGCGTCACCAGCCCATCCTGCGCCTGTCCGGCAGGGGCAGGAACATGATGCTCACCTTCGACGACGGCCCCCACCCCGACTACACCCCGCACATCCTGGACACCCTCGCCAAGTACGACGTACGCGCGATGTTCTTCGTGTGCGGGGAGATGGCCGTCGACAACAAGGAACTCCTGGTCCGGATGGCCGAGGAGGGGCATGTGGTCGGCAACCACACCTGGACCCACCCACTGCTCACGCAGATGGCCCGGCGTGACATCCGCGACGAGATCGAGCGCACCAGCGACGTCATCGAGGACGCCTACGGAGACCGTCCCCAGTGGTTCCGCGCCCCCTACGGCGCCTGGAACCGGGCCACCTTCCAGCTCGGCGCCGAGATGGGCATGGAGCCGATGGCCTGGACCGTCGACACCACCGACTGGATGACCCCCGGCACCGGCACGGTCGTCAGGCGGGTGGAACACGGCGCCGCCCCCGGCGTCGTCATCCTCTCCCATGACGCCGGGGGCGACCGGACGCAGAGCGTCCGCGCGATCCGCGAGTACCTGCCCTATCTGCTCGACCACGGCTACCACCTCACCGTCCCGCCCCGCCGCATGGCCTGAGGACGGCTGCGCGCCCCCTGGCCGCGGCGGTTCAGGCCCCCGCGGCCAGGCGGGCGAAGACGACCACGTTGCCGTCGTAGCCGTTCTTCTTGGAGAAACCGCCGCCGCAGGTGATCACGCGCAGCTCCGGGGTGCCCTTGGAGCCGTAGACGCGGGCACCGGGGAACCTGCTCTTCTCGAACACCTCCACCCCGTAGACCTCGAACACCGCGGTCCGGCCGTCCTGCCGGGCCACCTCGACGCGGTCGCCCTTCTTCAGCGCGCCGAGGCCGTAGAAGACGGCCGGGCCCCGGGTGTTGTCGACATGGCCGACGATGACCGAGGTGCCCTTCTCGCCGGGGGACACCGCGCCGGTGAACCAGCCGGCCAGGTTCGGGTCCCCGGGCGGGGGAGCACCGACCCAGCCGTCCGCGTCCAGGCCCACCGGGGTGACGGGGGCGTCGACCTGGATCGCCGGGATGCGGACCCGGTCGGCGGGGGAGAACGGCAGGCCGGCCGGGCCCGGGACGGCCGCGGTCCCGCTCGCGCTCGGCAGGGACCGCGCGTCGGTGGCCGGGGCCGCGGCCGCGGCGGGCTGCGGCGGCCCCACGTCGAACTCGCCGGACCCGCTCCGGATCAGCGCCACACCGGTCAGCAGCACGAGCGCCAGGACGCCCCAGGGGGCGCGTCTCCTGCGCCGCTCCTCCCGTTCGCCCCACTCCGCCGGCTCGGACGCGGACATTCGCCATCCCCTCTCGACGCGGCTGTCACCACGTGCGTCGCGCATGGGAAAACGCTAAGTCCCGCGCGGACGGGCGGCGACGGAGCGGGAGGCGAACGGGTGGCGGCCACGTGCGCCGCGATCACCGTCCTTGGTATCGCCGCCCCCGTCGCCGTCGCGGACGGCATGGGCGACGGGAACGGCACCAACACCGTCCGGCATGCCTACGCGTGCGGGAAGAGCGCCAGGAACGGCTCCGCCGTCACCGCGATGCCGCGGCTGAAGGGTGCGTCGAAGTCCCAGATCAGGAACAGCATGAAGGCGATGGTCGCCGAGAACAGCCCCGCGAGGACCAGTTCCCGCCGGGTGCGCCGGATCTGGAGGGCGAACACCATGCCCACCGTGATCACCGCCCCGGCCAGCAGCCCCCACCACACCACGGGCGGCATGGTCGCGCCGGTGGAGTCGGCACGGGCGTTGCGCGCCTGGTCGGCAGCGGCGACCTGGTCCACCAGCGGCTGGTACGCCTGCGCCTCGAAGTCGCTGCGGGGCTGGTAGTCGGTCACGTCCTGCCGCACCCTGTCCAGCAGCCGCGATCCCCGCGCGGTGACCTCCCCGTCGTCCGTCATCGACTTCCACTCGGTGTCCACCACGTACGAGACGTACGCGTCGACGTCCGCGCGGACCTGCTCACGCACGTCCGACGGGTACACCCGGACACGCTCGGAAACCTCGTGCAGCGCCTGCGCCTCGGCCTGGACGGTGTCCCCGGCCGCGCTGCGCGCCTCCCAGACACCCGCGATGGCCAGGCCCAGCACGATGGCGTACACCACCCCGATCCACATCGTCATGTACTCGATGACGTCGGGTGTCTCGCTGGGGTCCTCGTCCTCCGGCGCGCGCCGGTGCCGGACGAGGGTGACCAGCACCACCACCGCACAGGCGCCCAGCATGCCAAGGACGAGAACGAGCCAATCCGACAACGGATACCTCCAGGGGTGGACGCGGCCGCGTCACCGCGGGCGCAGAGCCGCGACGGCGACGATCGCGGGAAGGGTGACGAGCAGGACGTAGCGGACCGGCGAGGTGCGGGAGCGGGCGATGTGCCCGGCGGCACGGGCGTGGTACGCCGGGTAGTTCACCCGGGTCACGGCCGGCCGGGGAGTGGGCTTCGGTGCGGGCCGGGGCGGCGCGGGTACGGGTGCCGCAGCGGGCGGGGACGGTGGTGTCGGGGCCGGGCGCGGTGCCGGTGGGGGAGGCGTCGGCCGGACGGGGGGCCTGGGTGCGGCCGGCGTCGGCCGGGTCTGCGGCTCGGGGGGCTGCGGGGGCGGGGGAGGAGCGGGGGTCGGGGTGGGCGCCGGTGTGGGGGTGGGTGCGGGCGGGGGTGTCGGGGTGGGCGTCGGAGTCGGGGCAGGTGTGGGCGTCGGCGGGCACGGCGGCGGGGGTGGCGGAGGACACGGCGGGGGGCCGGGGTGGTGGTTTCCTGCCACCGCCACGGCCACCGTGCCGTCCGGGCCCGTGGAGGCGTAGGCGCAGGCGTCGGCCGACGCCGTGCCGACCGGGCAGCCGGCCACGCTCCACACCACCGCGAGCAGCGCCAACGCCCTGGTGGCGACCGCGCGTCGGGTTGCTTGGGGACCTTGCACGAGCAAGATCATGGAGGTCCCCGTGAGGCCTCGGCCGCCATTCGTACGGCAATTGGTCCGAAGGAGGGACAGCGTGCCTCACCTGGTTTGACGCGCCTGCCGGCCCGGGCGGGGCCGATGGGTACGCCCGTACGCGCCACCACCCTTCGGAGCACCCGGTGTCGCACCGCCGGAAGTTTTTCGCCGATCCGTTGAACGCTCCGCCCCCCGCGCCGCGTACCCATGGCCGTGCGGTGACTCAGTGGCGCCGCAACGAACAGGCGAAAATGGGGAGTTGAGGATGAAGACCTCCTGGCGGACCGCCGCACTGGTGGCCACGGCCGCTTCGGTGCTGGCGCTGACGACGGCGTGCGGTCAGGAAAATGTCACACCCCCGGCCGCGGCTGCCCAGAACGTGGGAGCGTCGGCCAGTGCCGCCGGTATCGGTACCGGAGTCACCCCGGGCAACGGCTACGGCGCCGACGGAGCCCAGAGCAGCGCCTCCCCGACCCCCGCCGCTCCCGCGGGCAAGCTGACGGTGGCCACCAACCCGCAGCTAGGCAGCGTGCTCACCGACGGGTCCGGCCTCACCCTGTACCGCTTCGACAAGGACACGGCCGAGCCGCCGAAGACCAACTGCGACGGCGACTGCGCCACCACCTGGCCCCCGGTCCCGGCCGACGACGCCAACGCCGGTGCCGGTATCGACAAGGCCATGCTGGGCGAGGTCACCCGCGCCGACGGCACCAAGCAGCTCACCATCGGCGGCTGGCCCGCGTACCGCTACGCCAAGGACCTCAACTCGGGCGACGTCAACGGCCAGGGTGTGGGCGGCAAGTGGTTCGCGCTCGCCCCCAACGGCAAGAAGGCGTCGCTGACCTCGCTGCCCGGCCTGTCCGTCCGCAAGGACCCCAAGCTCGGTGACATCGTCGTCGACAGGAACGGCCGCACGGTCTACCGCTTCCTCAAGGACAAGGCGTGGCCGAAGTCCGTCTCCAACTGCACCGGGGCGTGCCTGGAGAAGTGGCCCGCGGTCGCGCCGGTGAGCGCCGACGACACCCAGGGCGTGAAGAAGAAGGGCCTGATGCCCTTCACCCGTCCCGACGGTGTGAAGCAGATGTCGGTCAACTGCTGGCCCGTCTACACCTTCACCGGAGACAAGGCGCCCGGTGACACCAACGGCCAAGGCGTGGGCGGCACTTGGTACGCCGTCTCGCCCGAGGGCAAGCCGATCGGCGCGCCCGCCCAGTAGCGGTCACCACCCGGCGCAGGGCCCGCACCGTCCGTGTCACGCGGAGGGGCGGGCCCTGCGCCGTGCGCGCGGGCCGTCACCCAGCGGGGTCGGACGGGTACTTCCCGCAGGCGGTGACCGGGAACGGATGGTCAATTTCCGTTTCGGGTCGCCCCTTTGGCGGGCGATCAGTAGCCTCAGCTCGAACACCGGCTCGCCCGTCCCTGCCGCCTACGCCTTGGAGTGATACATGGAGCGCCCCGCCTGGGCCCCCCGGAGCATCGACGTCTCGGTGCCGAGCGTCTCGCGCATGTACGACTACTACCTGGGCGGTTCGCACAACTTCGAGGTCGACCGGGAAGCGGCCCGCAAGGCGATGGAGTTCCTCCCCGGCCTGCCCAAGATCATGCAGGCCAACCGGGCCTTCCTGCGACGGGCCGTGCGCTTCGCCGCCGAGCAGGGCATCGACCAGTACCTCGATGTCGGCTCCGGCATCCCCACCTTCGGCAACGTCCACGAGATAGCCCAGGCCGCCCGGCCCGGCGCGCGTGTCGTCTACGTCGACCACGACCCCGTCGCCGTCGCGCACAGCCAGGCCGTGCTCGCGGGCAACGAGGACGCCGGAGTCGTCGCCGCCGACCTGCGCAAGCCGCGGGAGATCCTCACCAGCCCCGAGGTGGCCCGCCTGATCGACCTCGACCGGCCGGTCGCCCTGCTGCTGGTCGCCGTCCTGCACTTCCTGGAGGACACCGACGACCCCCATCGCGCGGTGGCCGAACTGCGCGCCGCGCTCGCGCCCGGCAGCCTGCTGATCCTCACCCACGCCTCCTACGAGGGCATCCCGCTGCCCGAGGAGCGCGCCGAGGGCGCGGTGGACGTGTACCGGGACATCCGCAACCCGCTGGTCATGCGCCGACGCGACGAGATAGCCCGCTTCTTCGACGGCTTCGAGCTGCTCGACCCGGGACTGGTCTACCTCCCGGACTGGCGGCCGGAGTCGGCGCGGGAGGACGAGGACGACTTCGCGTTCTCCGGGTTCGCCGGCGTGGGGCGTACGGCGTGAGCGCGGAGCCGGACGGCCCGGAGGGCAGAGTGCGGCGGCTGACGACGATATGGAGCCGGGCCGTCTACCCCGTCACCTCCACGTCGCTCACCCGCGCCGAGTTCGAGGAGCGGCTGCTCCCCCTCGCCCACCGCCTCAGCCGGGCGCTCAGGGCCAGAAGCTTCGACGCCGGGGAGGCACGGGCGGTCGGCGCGGCGCTGGTCGAGGCGCACGGTACCGACCCGGAGGTGCTCGCCCGCACCCTGGACTGCGTGGACGCCTACCTCGTCCTGTACTGCGGTGACGACAGCCCGCAGGACCAACTCCGCATGCGCTCCTCACGGTTGCAGCACGCCATGGCCGCCGGGTACGCCCAGGCGCTGCGCGAGCGCACCCTCGCCGAGCAGGAGTCCATCGCCCAGGCCGCCATGCGGGCCCAGGGCGTGGTCGCCGAGGCGCTGCACGCCAGCGAGGCCCGCTTCCGCGCGGTGTTCGAGGGAGCCGCGATCGGCATCGGCATCGCCGACCTCGACGGCAACATCCTCCAGGTCAACGGTGCCCTCCAGCGCATGTTCGGCATCTCCCAGAACTCCATGCGCGGCCGGAAGGTCCGGGACTGGACCCACCCCGAGGACGCGCCTCAGACGTGGCGGCTCTACGAGGAGCTCGTGCGCGGCGAACGCGACCACTACCACGTGGAGAAGGCGTTCAACCGGACCGACGGCACCGCCCTGTGGACCAACCTCACGGTCTCCCTGCTCCGCGACGCGGACGGCACCCCGCAGTACCAGCTGGCGATGCTGGAGGACACCACCGAGCGCCGTCTGCTCCACCTCCGGCTGCGCTACGAGGCCACGCACGACGCGCTGACCGGGCTGCCCAACCGGACCCTGTTCTTCGAGCGCCTGGAGAAGGCGCTCGCGGCCGGCGAGGGCCAGCGCTTCGGCCTGTGCTACCTCGACCTCGACGGCTTCAAGGCCATCAACGACAGCCTCGGGCACGCGGCCGGCGACCGGCTGCTGGTGGAGGTCGCGGACCGGCTCCAGTCCTGCACCGCCGCGCCCGGCGAGATGGTGGCCCGGCTCGGCGGTGACGAGTTCGTGGCCCTCACCACCGGCCGCGACACCGAGCGCGGGGTGGAGGAGCTGGCCGAACGCATCAGCAACGCCCTGCTCACCCCGGTCGGCATCGACGGCCGCGACCTGCTGGTGCGCGGCAGCCTCGGCATAGTCGAGGGCCCGGCGGGGGAGCGGACGGCGGCGGAGGTGCTGCGCAGCGCCGACATCACGATGTACCGGGCCAAGTCGGCGGGCGGCAACCGGGCCGAGCTGGCCGACCCGGAGGCGGACGCCCGCGCGATCACCCGGCACGGGCTCACCACCGCGCTGCCGAGCGCGCTGGAGCGCGGCGAGTTCTTCATCGAGTACCAGCCCCTGGTCCGTCTCGGCGACGGCACCGTGAACGGCGCCGAGGCCCTGGTCCGCTGGCTGCACCCGCAGCACGGGGTGCTCGGCCCGGACCGCTTCATCCCGCTGGCCGAGCACACCGGGCTGATCGTCCCGCTGGGCCGGTGGGTCCTTGAGGAATCGATCCGGCAGGCCCGTGCCTGGCGCGAGAAGACGGCCGGCCCGCTGCGCATCAACGTCAACCTCTCCCCGTGCCAGCTCACCCACCCCGGTCTGGTGCAGGACACCGTCGACATCCTGGAGCGGGCGGGCGTCACCCCGGACGCACTGTGCCTGGAGGTCACCGAGTCCGCGCTGATCGGCGCCGACGACGGCCTCCTGAAGCCCCTGCGCCGGCTGGCCGAGATGGGCGTCGACATAGCCCTGGACGACTTCGGTACCGGCTACTCCAACCTCGCCAACCTGCGCCGCCTCCCGGTCAGCGTCCTCAAACTGGACCGCTCCTTCACCCAGGGGATGCAGCAGTATCCGGCCGACCCGGTGGACCTCAAGATCGTCGAGGGCATCGTCTCCCTCGCCCACAGCCTCGACCTGGCGGTCACGGTGGAGGGCGTGGAGACCGGCGCCCAGGCCGACCAGCTCCGCCTCCTCGGCTGCGACACCGCCCAGGGCTGGTACTACGCCCGCCCCGGCCCCCCGGACCAGCTCCACTCGCTGGCCCTGGCGGACGCGACGGGGTAGAGCGGGAGCCGAAGGGGGAAGGGGCGCGGTGGCGAAGCGCTCCGCACCCCTCCAGGTGGACCGCGCTACCGGCCGCGACGAACCACAGCGCAGGGCACACGGGCCGGCGTCACCGCTCCAGCAGCATCCGCTGCAGTTCCCGAGCCCCTCGAGGCGGAGCCACATCACTGCGGTGGGCCAGTGCGATGGTCCGTGACAACCCGGGCCGGGCGAGCGGAGTCACCCTGAGGCCCCGGCCCGCCCGGACGGCCACCATCCTGGGTACGACGGCGACGCCCAGGCCCGCGCGGACGAAGCCGAGGACCGCGTCCATCTCGCCGCCCTCCACCGCGAACTCCGGCTCGAAACCGGCGGAGCGGCACGCGTTGACGGTGAGCTCACGCAGGTCGTAGCCGTAGCGGAACATCACCAGGCGCTCGTCCTCGAGGTCGGCGATCTCCACAGCGGGCCGCCCTTTGCCGGGGGCCGGCGCATCCTGGGAGGACACCACCACCAGGTCCTCCCGCAGCAGCTCGACCGTGGTCAGCGCGGGCGCCGGCGCGGGGAGGGGGAGGACGACCAGGGCGAGATCGAGCGCGCCGCGGGCGAGTTCGCGCACCAGGTCGCGGGAGCCGCTCTCCTGGATCAGGAGCTGGACGCCCGGATAACGGTCGTGGAAGGCGCGGAGCACGTCCGGCAGCAGACCCGTACAGAGGCTCGGGGTGGCGCCGAGCCGCACCCGGCCGCGCCGGAGCTGGACCAGTTCCTGCACCTCGTGCCGGGCGGTGTCCGCGTCCGCGAGGATGCGGCGGGCCAGCGGGAGCAGCGCCTCGCCCGCGTCGGTCAGCGCGATGTTGCCCCGCGCCCGGACGAACAGGTCCGCGCCCAGCTCCCGCTCCAGAGCCCGGATCTGCTGGGAGAGCGAGGGCTGGGCGACGTGGACCCGCTCGGCGGCACGGGTGAAGTGCCGGGCCTCGGCCACGGCCACGAAGTACTGGAGCTGCTGGAACTGCACCCTCCCAGGATAGCGAGAGACTATCGAAACCAACCGATCCATGTCTTGGACCGATCGGCCCGTCCGTCGTAACGTCCTGTCCATGGCTCTGGCAACGCGGACGGACCGACGGCCGTCGACGGCGCGCACGGTCTGGGACAGCTCCGTCGGCAAGAAGACCGTGATGGCCGTCAGCGGCATCGTGATGCTGCTGTACCTGGTCGCGCACATGATCGGGAACCTGAAGATCTACTTCGGGGCCGGCGAGTTCAACGGCTACGCCCACTGGCTGCGCACCGTCGGCGAGCCGTTCATGCACTACGAGTGGACGCTCTGGATCATCCGGGTGGTCCTGGTCGCCGCCGTGGTCGCCCACGCCACCGCCGCCTACCAGCTCAGCCGCCGCGACATCAAGGCCCGGCCCAGCAAGTACGTGCACAAGAAGGCGCGCACCAGCTATGCCACCCGCACCATGCGCTGGGGCGGGATCATCCTCGGCCTCTTCATCGTCTGGCATCTGCTGGACCTGACCACCGGCACCGTGCACTCCGGCGGCTTCCAGGAGGGTCACCCGTACCAGAACGTGGTGGACACCTTCTCCACCTGGTACGGCAACGTCGTCTACATCGCGGCGATGCTCGCCCTCGGCCTGCACATCCGGCACGGCTTCTGGAGCGCCGCCCAGACCCTCGGCGCCGGCGGCCGGACCCGCGACCGGGTCCTCAAGGCCGCCGCCAATGTCCTCGCGCTGCTGCTCACGGCCGGCTTCATCGCCGTACCCGTGGGCGTCATGACCCAAGTGGTGAGCTGACCATGACCTACACCGACTACGCCACCGGCGATCCCGTCGCCGACACCAAGGCTCCCTCCGGCCCGGTCCAGGAGCGCTGGGACACCCGCCGCTTCGAGGCCAGGCTGGTCAACCCGGCCAACCGGCGCAAGCACACCGTCATCGTCGTCGGCACCGGCCTCGCGGGCGGCTCCGCGGGCGCCACGCTCGCCGAACAGGGCTACCACGTCGTGCAGTTCTGCTACCAGGACTCGCCGCGCCGGGCCCACTCCATCGCGGCGCAGGGCGGCATCAACGCGGCGAAGAACTACCGCAACGACGGCGACTCGGTGCACCGGCTGTTCTACGACACCGTCAAGGGCGGCGACTTCCGCGCCCGCGAGTCCAACGTGCACCGTCTCGCGCAGATCTCCGTCGAGATCATCGACCAGTGCGTGGCCCAGGGCGTGCCCTTCGCCCGCGAGTACGGCGGACTCCTGGACACCCGCTCCTTCGGCGGGGTCCAGGTCTCCCGCACCTTCTACGCCCGCGGCCAGACCGGACAGCAGTTGCTCCTGGGCGCCTACCAGGCGCTGTCCCGGCAGATCGCGGCCGGGAACGTGGAGATGCACCCGCGCACCGAGATGCTCGACCTGATCGTGGTCGACGGCCGGGCGCGCGGCATCGTCGCCCGCGACCTGATCACCGGCAGGATCGACACCCACTTCGCGGACGCGGTGGTCCTGGCGAGCGGCGGCTACGGCAACGTCTTCTACCTGTCGACCAACGCCATGAACTCCAACGCCACCGCCATCTGGCGGGCGCACCGGCGCGGCGCGCTGTTCGCCAACCCCTGCTTCACCCAGATCCACCCCACCTGCATCCCGCGCACCGGCGACCACCAGTCCAAGCTGACGCTGATGAGCGAGTCGCTGCGCAACGACGGCCGGATCTGGGTGCCCAGGACCGAGGGCGACACCCGCCCGGCCAGGGAGATCCCCGAGGACGAGCGGGACTACTACCTGGAGCGGATCTACCCCTCCTTCGGCAACCTGGTCCCCCGTGACATCGCCTCCCGCGCGGCCAAGAACGTCTGCGACGAGGGACGCGGGGTCGGACCCGGCGGCCAGGGCGTCTACCTGGACTTCTCCGACGCCATCGCGCGCATGGGCCGCAAGGCGGTCGAGGCCAGGTACGGCAACCTCTTCGACATGTACCACCGGATCACCGACGAGGACCCCTACGAGGTGCCGATGCGGATCTACCCCGCCGTGCACTACACCATGGGCGGCCTCTGGGTGGACTACGACCTCCAGACCACGGTCCCCGGGCTCTTCGCCATCGGTGAGGCCAACTTCTCCGACCACGGGGCCAACCGGCTCGGCGCCTCCGCGCTGATGCAGGGCCTTGCCGACGGCTATTTCGTGCTGCCGGCCACCCTCAACGACTACCTGGCCCGCCACCCGCACCAGGAGCGGCTGACCGACGAGCACCCCGAGGTGCAGGAGGTGCTGGCCGAGACCGAGGACCGGGTCAACCTGCTCCTCGCCGTCGACGGCGACCGCACCCCCGACTCCTTCCACCGTGAACTCGGCGAACTGATGTGGGAGTTCTGCGGGATGGCCCGCAACGCCGAGGGCCTGCGCAAGGCGCTCACCGAAATCCCGCGTATCCGCGAGGAGTTCTGGCGCCGGATCAAGGTTCCCGGCACCGGCGAGGAGTTCAACCAGTCGCTGGAGAAGGCCAACCGCATCGTCGACTACCTCGAACTGGCCGAGCTCATGTGCCTGGACGCCCTGCACCGCGCCGAGTCCTGCGGGGGCCACTTCCGCGAGGAGTCCCAGACCCCGGACGGAGAGGCGGCCCGCCGCGACGACGAGTTCGGCTACGCGGCCGCCTGGGAGTTCACCGCCACCGGCGAGGCCCCCGTCCTGCACAAGGAAGACCTCGTCTTCGAGTACGTCCACCCCACCCAGCGGAGCTACGCATGAGGCTCACCCTGCGCGTCTGGCGCCAGCGGAACGCCGACACCGACGGCGCCATGTCCACCTACGAGGTGGACGGCATCTCGCCCGACATGTCCTTCCTGGAGATGCTGGACGTCCTGAACGAACGGCTCATCCTGGAGGGCGAGGACCCCGTCGCCTTCGACCACGACTGCCGCGAGGGCATCTGCGGTGCGTGCAGCCTGGTCATCAACGGCGACGCCCACGGACCCGAGCGCACCACGACCTGCCAGCTCCACATGCGGTCCTTCGAGGACGGCGACACCATCGACATCGAGCCCTGGCGGGCCGCCGCCTTCCCGGTGATCAAGGACCTGGTGGTGGACCGGTCCGCGTTCGACCGGATCATCCAGGCCGGCGGCTATGTCACCGCGCCCACGGGCGCCGCCCCGGAGGCCCACGCGACACCCGTGCCGAAGCCCGACGCCGACTTCGCCTTCGAGCACGCGGAGTGCATCGGCTGCGGAGCCTGCGTGGCGGCCTGCCCCAACGGTGCCGCGATGCTCTTCACCTCGGCCAAGGTCAACCACCTGAACGTCCTTCCGCAGGGCGCCCCCGAGCGGGAGACCAGGGTGCTGGACATGGTGGCCCAGATGGACGCCGAGGGCTTCGGCGGCTGCACCCTGGCCGGCGAGTGCGCCACCGCCTGCCCCAAGGGCATCCCCCTCTTCTCCATCACCGGCATGAACAAGGAGTGGCTGCGCGCGACCCGCAAGGCGGGCAAACGGTAGGAACCCAGCAGACGTTCGCCGAAGGGGGCGGACGGGCGGGGCCGGGAGTGGTGCTCATCCCCGGCCCCGTCTGCTGTTGCCGGGGGCCGGACGCGGCGAGTGCCGCGACCGGCCGCGCGCACGACCGCGTCCGGCTCGGATCTGCTCCAGGTGGCAATACATGAGAAGTCTTCCGCGGTCACTCGTGCGGATGGCCATCAGGTCGATCCGGTACTCGCAGCATCCGGCTGGGAGCGCTCCCGGTTGACGGTGTCGGCGTCCATCTCGTCCGCCCGTGCCGCCGCAAGTTCGGCCAGCGCCTCGGGCAGTACCGGGTCGTCGATGGCGGTGACGGGGAAGAGGGGCGGTTTCGCGCCCCGGCGGGCGGGTCCGGTCGGCGCCGGTTCGCCGGCGAGCATCCATCCCCGTGTCGTAGCGCTGGGAGCGTAATGCCGTCGAGCGGCTGATCGACAAGCTGAAGGCCTGGCGAGGCATCGCCACGCGGTGCGGCAAGACCCCCAACAGCTACCTCGCCGGCCTCCACCTGTGGGCCTCGATGATCTGGCTGAGAGACCTCACCCGGACCATCTGATGATCACAACGAAATACACTCCCTAGGGCTGCGGCGGGTTGTCGCGGTGCTGCTGGGAGCCGAACTGGTCCCGCAGCTTGTCCTGAGCGGTGTCGACCTGGGACTGGTGCTTGTTGCCGGTCCGCTGGTCGAGGTAGTCGCCACCCTTGTCGACGCCTTTGTCGGCCATGTCTTCGTGGCCCTTGAGCATTCCCTTGATCTTGTCCATAAAGGACATGGCAGCCCTCCTGGTCGCTTGAGGCTTCCCTTCCCAGGGTCACCGGCCCGGCCGGGGTTCGCATCTCGAGGCCCGGCCGGGCGTCACGGCCGCCCTGAAGTGGGGCTGTGGCACACGGCGGCGGACGACCGGTGACGGTCCTCGATCCCGACTGCACCCTGGCGGGGACCGCGCACCGGCAGCACTTCCGTGAGCGGCGCCCGCACGACCGGAACGGCTTCTTCGCCGCCGCGCGCCTCGCCCACCCACTGGCGGAGGGTATGGCGCCGGCCCGTACCGCCGCCCGCACCTGCGACATCGTGTACCTCACCGGGCGTCCCGAGCGATGCCGCCCGTACACCCTCGACCGGCTCGCCCTCCACCGACTCTCCACGGGGGGGAGCCGCACATGCGGCCCGAATGGGACCGCAGACCCGCCCGGACCGCAGACCCGCCCGGACCGCCGGGCGGGCCGGCCTCGCCGTCGTACGAGCCGGACGGGCCGCCTCCTCGGTCGTGCCGGAAGAGGCCCAGGAGCCGAGGGCCGGACCTGAGCCCGGCGGGGCCGGCCTGACGTCTCAGACGTCCTCCAGGCGGAAGCCCACCTTGAGGCACACCTGGTACTTCTCGATCCGCCCGTTCTCGATCTGACCGCGGACCTGGGTGACCTCGAACCAGTCCAGGTTGCGCAGAGTCTGGTCGGCACGGCCGATGGCGTTGCGGATGGCCTGGTCGACACCGTCGGTGGAGGTACCGACGATCTCGCTGACCCGGTAGGTGTGGTTCGACATGGGCGGGTGCTCCTCTTCGCCGTACGGCAGGATGACGGCGCCCGGCTCGTCCGGACCCGGCCGGTTTGTCGCGCCGTAGTCCACCGTGCCGCATCCCCGCCCGGCGCGCGAGACAGCGCCCGCCGGGCGGGGAGGGACCGCCCCAGGCCCGCAGTCGCTCAGCGCGCCACGCTGAGAGACAGCGCGAAGCGGTTCTCGGAGTCGGTCCACCAGTGGGTCAACTCCAGCCCCGCACTGTCCAGTTCGGTGCCGACCCCCTCCCGGCGGAACTTGGCCGAGACCTCGGTGCGCATCTCCTCACCGGCCGCGAAGTCCACGACCATGCCGAGCGCCGGGATCTTCACCGTCTGCGCGGTGCGCGAGCGCAGCCGCATCTCGATCCACTCCCGCTCCGGGTCCCAGCGGGCCACGTGGTCGAAGGCGTCCGGGTCGAAGTCGGCGCCCAGTTCGCGGTCGACCACGCTGAGCACGTTCTTGTTGAACGCGGCCGTCACCCCGGACGCGTCGTCGTACGCCCGGACCAGTACCGCCTCGTCCTTCACGAGATCGGTGCCGAGCAGCAGCCCGTCGCCCGGCGCCAGCATGCCGCGCACGGCGGCCAGGAATCCGGACCGCTCGGCGGGCAGCAGGTTGCCCAGCGTGCCGCCCAGGAAGGCGACCAGCCGGGGACCGGGCGTCTCGGGGAGCTTCATCGGCCGGGTGAAGTCAGCGATCAGCGCGTGCACCGCGAGACCGGGCCGCTCCTCGGTGAGCGCCTGCCCCGCCTGCACCAGCGCGCTCTCGCTGACGTCGACCGGGACGTACGCCTCCAGCGAGGTCAGCGCGTCGATGAGATGGCGGGTCTTGGCGGAGGAGCCCGACCCCAGCTCGATCAGGGTGCGGGCGCCGCTGGCCGCGGCGATGTCACCGGAGCGGGTCTGGAGGATCTCCCGCTCGGCGCGGGTCGGGTAGTACTCGGGCAGCTCCGTGATCCGCTCGAACAGCTCGCTGCCGCGCGCGTCGTAGAACCACTTGGGCGGCAGCGTCTTGGGGTCGGTGGACAGGCCGTCGAGGACGTCGGCGCGCAGTGCGGCGTCGGTCGCGTCCTCGGGGAGGGTGCGGGTCACGTGCAGGCTCACGTGCAGTGCTCCTTCGGTGGTGCGGACACGAGGTCCTCGACGGGGTCGAGCCGTACCTCGGTACGGCTGGCGGTGATCACGGTGCGGTCGGGGACCTCCCGCCACATCGGTTCGTCGTCGTACGGCTCGGAGGCGACGATCACGGCGTGTCCAGGCTCCGCGCGGTACCAGAGGCTGTCGCCCCAGGCGGTCGCGGTGACGGTCCGGCCGTCGGTCAGCAGGAAATTGAGACGGGAGGCGGGCGCGGCCCCGGCCAGTCGGCGGACCGTCGCGGCGAGGGCGTGCTCGGGGTCCTCGCCCGACCTGAGCCGGTGCAGGACCAGCGCCCAGACGAACGCCGAGTCGGTGCGCGCCTGCAGTGACAGCACATCGACCGGGGGCAGCAGGGATACCAGCGGGGCGGCCGAGTCGGGCCACCCGGCGACCGCGCCGTTGTGGCTGAACAGCCAGCGCCCCGAGGCGAACGGTGCCGCCGCCGCCTCCGCGTCCGCCCCCGTCAGCGTGGCGTCGCGCACGGCGGCCAGCACCGCGCCCGAACGCACCACGCGGGAAAGGTCCAGCAGCGACTGGTCCGCCCAGATCGGCCCGGAGCGCCGGTAGCGGGCCGGCACCGGATCGCCGTCCGCGTACCAGCCGACCCCGAACCCGTCGGCGTTCACCGTGCCGTTGCGCTGTCGCCGGGGTGCCCAGGACTGCCGGTACAGGCTGTGCGGCGGGTCCAGCAGCAGGTGACCGAGCGGCTGCTCGGGGCCCAGGTAGGCCAGGTGACGGCACATCAGACGGACTCCGAACGGGCGGTGCGGAACCCGGCGAAGATCTGCCGCCGGATCGGGTAGTCCCAGTTGCGGAACGTACCCCGGCAGGCCACCGGGTCCACGGCGAACGAGCCGCCGCGCATCACCTTGTACTCCGGTCCGAAGAACACCTCCGAGTACTCCCGGTAGGGGAACGCGGCGAATCCCGGGTACGGTTCGAGGTCGCTCGACGTCCACTCCCAGACGTCTCCGATCAACTGCCGCACCCCGAGCGGCGACACGCCGGCCGAATAGCTGCCGACGGGGGCGGGCGACAGGTGCCGCTGGCCCAGGTTGGCGTGCTCCGGGCCCGGATCGGCGTCGCCCCACGGGTAGCGGGCGGAGCGGCCGGTCACCGGGTCGTGCCGGGCCGCCTTCTCCCACTCCGCCTCGGTGGGCAGCCGGCGCCCGGCCCAGCGGGCGTACGCGTCCGCCTCGTACCAGCACACGTGCAGCACCGGCTCCTCGGGCGGCACCACCTCGGTGATCCCGAACCGGCGCCGCAGCCACTGACCGCCCTCACGGCGCCAGTACAGCGGCGCTTGCAGGGAGTTGCGGCGTACGTGCGCCCATCCCTCCGGCGTCCACCAGCGCTCGGTTCCGTAGCCGCCGTCGGCCATGAACGCCTGATAGGCCGCGTTCGTCACCGGCACCGCATCGATCCAGTACGGCGCCACCTCCCTTACGTGCGCCGGGCGTTCGTTGTCCAGGGCCCAGGGCTCGGTGGAGGTGCCCATGGTGAACGGGCCGCCGGGGACCAGCACCTCGGCCGGCCCGGTGTACGGCGGCACCGGATCGTGGGCGGGCGCGGTCAGCGCGGCGGGGCCGGTGCGGAGCTGATGGGTGATCAGCATGGTCTCGTCGTGCTGCTGTTCGTGCTGGGCGATCATCCCGAAGGCGAATCCCGCCTCGGTGAGCCGGGTGCCGCCCTCGAAGTCGGCGCTCTGAAGCAGGTCCAGCGCCCGCCCGCGCACCTCTGCCGCGTACTTCCGCGCCTCCTCGGGCGGGAGGAGCGGCAGCGAGGGGCGTTCGGATCGCGGATGCTCGAAGGCGTCGTACAGCGCGTCGATGTCGGGCCGCATCGCCTCGCGGCCGCCCACGTTGCGCAGCAGCCACAGCTCCTCCTGGTTGCCGATGTGCGCGAGGTCCCAGACCAGGGGCGACATCAGCGGGGAGTGCTGGGCGGTGAGGTCCGGGTCCTCCACGCAGCTCGTCAGCAGGGTGGTGCGGTCGCGGGCGGTGACCAGCGAGGCGAGCAGCCGTTCGCGCAGCGTCTCGGTGCCGGCCCCCGTGGTCCCGCTCTCCTGGGCGGTCATGAGCGGATCTCCTTCCTGGCGCGGGCGCGCGGGTCCGTGGCGCCGGCGCCGGCCGGCAGGTCGTCGGCAGGGCAGCGGCCCCGCAGGACGTAACGGTCCAGATACCCCGCCACCGCGTCCGACACCTCGGGCGAGGCGCCGAGGCGGGGCAGGGCCGCCAGGGCCGCCGTGAAGCACGCGGTGGCGGCCTCCCGCAGCCCGGGATCGGCGAGACCGAGGCGGGCCGCGTCCGACCACAGCGGATTGTGCGGGGCTGCCCGGTCCAAAGCGCGCTCCGTCAGCGGCTTCACGGCGCGATGGGCCGCCTCGGCGGCCTCCGGATCGTCGAAGAGGGCCGCCGTCACCGCGAGCGGCACGATCCAGCCGTCGTCGCCGGGCTGGGCGTCGATCATCCGCAGTTCCAGGTGGCCGCGCGGCCTGACCGGCGGGAACAGCGTGGTCAGGTGGTAGTCGAGATCCGCGCGGGTGGGCGGGCGCGGGGTACGCGACCGGGTCCACTCGCGGAAGGTCAGCCCCTCCGGCACGTCCCAGGGAGCCTCGTCGCGGCGGACGCACATCACCGGGGAGTCCAGCACGTGCCGGGCCCAGTCGGCCCGCGGTTCGCCGTCGGTGGCGGGAGCCCCGGCCCGGCCGGGGCCGATGTCCATCCAGTGGAGCTGCCGGGTGGAGCGCCAGCCGGTGGGCCGGCGTGAGGTGAGCGGAGAGTTGGCGAACGCGGCCACCAGGACCGCGCCGAGCTGGTGCGCCAGCCACCAGCGCCGTTCGTAGCCCAGCGGGCCCGGTTCCTCGTACCCGGCGTCCACGCAGACCTGCACGGAGGCCGAGGAGCACATCATGTGGCGGCCGGCCCGGCCGGTGCGGTCCAGGCACGCCTCCATGGCGTCGTAGCGGGGTTCGTGCAGGAAGCGGCGGGGCTCCTGCCAGGGATCGTGGCCGACCCCGAGGAGGGCCAGGCCGTGCCCGGCGAGGACCTGGCGGACCGCGGCCAGGTCGGCGGAGACGGAGTCCACGCACTCCGTGAGCGAGGCGGCGGGCAGCGAGCTGAGCTCCAACTGGCCGCCGGGCTCGACCGTGAGCGGCGAGTCCAGGGGGAGGATGCGCACGGCCGCGTGGGCCGCTTCGAGCCGCTCGGGCGATACGGGGAGCCAGGGCCGCTCCGGTTCGCGGACCAGCCACTCCACCTCCACCCCGAGGGTGCGGGGTGGGCCGGTCTTGAAGCAGATGCCCCGGATCAGGGCGTCCACCTCGGCCTCGGTGACCGCCGCGCGGTGCCGGGTGCAGTCGTGCTTGGTGCAGTGGTGTTCCGTACAGTCACCACTCGATGCGTCAGACATGTCGGGGTTCTCCTGGGGTTCCAGCGTGCCGACGGAGCCCGGCCGGGGGTGTGCCGGGCAGAGACGCGTTCCACCCAAGACCCTCGCACCGAATCGCACAAGAGCGCCCGGTGGGACGTCCGGGATCGTTCATCTCCGTCTCCTCGCGCGTTTCCTCCCGTACCGGGTGACCGGTTCACGGGCGCCTTCGCGGCACCCCACCAGCATTACCCCGGCGGCGCGTGCGGGCACGGCGGGCAGAGCGGCGAGCGGAGGCGGTTCGGGCAGCTCAGGAGGGCTCGGGAGCGATCCGGCCGGGTGTGCTCCGACCGGGTGAGTCCGCCGCGGGCCCGAGGAGGGCCCGCCCCGGCTCGGGACGGGCCCTCCGCCTCGCCGGTCAGGTCCAGCCGTAGCGCTCGTGGAGCCGCTGCCGGACCAGGTTGAAGCGCATGCGGTCCAGCGCGCACGCCTCCCGGCGCATGCCGTCGTCGTGCAGCCGCAGCACCCGCTCCACGGAGACCCAGGAGTCACGGCCGGTACGGTCCCAGGGGCCCTGGCCTATCGCCACCCACTCCCGCTCACCGTCGTGCTCCTTGCTGGACAGCTGGACGGCGAGGAAGGTGCCGGCGGCCTCCCGGGCGACGACCAGCACCGGCCGGTCCTTGCCCCGGCCGTCGTTCTCCTCGAAGGGCACCCAGGTCCAGACGATCTCACCGGGATCGGGTTCGCCGTCACGCTCGGGCGTGTACTCCGTGGCGACCCGGCCGACCTGGCGCGGGTCGGCCTCGGTGGTGGCGCGGGGGCCGAAGCGGCCGGGGACGTTCTCTTCGCTGTAGGTGCTCACGCCGTGCACCCTAACGGCAGGCCAAGGGCCCTCAGGCCTGCGGGGTTTGTTCCGTCCGGTCGGTGAGCAGCCGCTCCAGCCAGTCCAGTTGGGCCGCGCGGGCCGCCTTCGAGACGGCCGCTCCGGGTGCGAAGGCGTCGAAGCCGTGGAACCCGCCCGGCCAGACGTGGAGTTCGGCGACCCCACCGCCGCGCCAGATCCGGGAGGCGTACTCCACCACCTCGTCCCGGAACGTCTCCGCCGAGCCCACGTCGAGGAAGGCCGGCGGCAGCCCGGCGAGATCGACGGCGCGGGCCGGGGCGGCGTACGGGGAGACGTCCGGGGTGCCCCTTCGCTCACCCAGCAGGGCGTTCCAGCCGGTCTCGTTGGAGGTGCGGTCCCAGACATCGATGCCCGCCATCTGGTGGCCGGAGGGGGAGTCGTTGCGGTCGTCCAGCATCGGGTACCGGAGCAGCTGACCGAGCACGCGCGGCCCCCCGCGGTCCCGCAGCATCAGTGCCGCGGCGGCCGCGAGACCGCCGCCCGCGCTGGCACCGGCCAGGACGACGCGCTCCGGGTCGCCGCCCAGCTCCCGGGCGTGCTCCGCCGTCCACAGCAGCCCGGCGTACACGTCCTCCACCGGCGCCGGGTGCGGATGCTCGGGGGCGAGCCGGTACTCCACGGACACGACCACCGCGCCGCCCAGGTCCAGCGCGAGGGACAGGGCCGCGTCCACCCCCGCGCGGTTGGTGCCGAGGATCATGCCGCCGCCGTGCACGTAGTAGATCACCGGCAGTCCGGCGCCCGGCCCGGAGCCGGCGGGGCGGCAGAGGTAGAGGGAGACGTCCGGGGCGCCCGGCGGGCCCGGTACCTCGCGGTCCTCGACCTCGAAGGCGCCGTCCATGGTGAGGTCCAGCGAGGCGAACACCTCCATGGCGGCGTTCTCCCGAGCCGTCTCGATGCCGTCCGGGGTGAGGCCCGGCTCCATCCAGCCCTCGAGCGGTTCCAGGGCGGCGGCGAGTTCCGGGTCGAACGGCGGCGGCTCCATGGTCATGGTCGTGCCCCTTCCCTGGCTCGCGGGCGATTCACCCCCTCAGGATCGGTGGGCGGGCGCCGCGGCGCAGGTTCCCGGCGCGTCCTTGTGCGCCGCTTGACTTCGAGAGCACTCCAATTCGTAGCGTTTCGGGCATGAGCACTTCTGCACAGCACAAGATCGGTTCGGGATTCGGCGCGGAGAGCACCGCCGGCGAGGTTCTGCGGGGCATCGACCTCACGGGGAAGCTGGCGGTCGTCACCGGCGGCTACTCGGGGCTCGGCCTGGAGACCACCCGCGCGCTGGCCGGGGCGGGCGCCCGGGTGGTGGTCCCGGCCCGGCGACCGGACGTGGCCCGCGAGGCGCTGGCCGGGATCGGACACGTCGAGGTGGACGAGCTGGACCTCGGCGACCTGGACAGCGTGCGCGCGTTCGCCGAGCGGTTCCTGTCGTCCGGCCGCACCATCGACTTCCTCATCGACAACGCCGGCATCATGGCTTGCCCCGAGACGCGGGTCGGGCCCGGCTGGGAGGCGCAGTTCGCCACCAACCACCTCGGCCACTACGCCCTCGCCAACCGGCTCTGGCCGGCGCTCGTCTCCGGGGACGGCGCCCGTGTGGTCTCGGTGTCCTCGCGCGGGCACCACCTCTCCCCGATCCGCTGGGACGACGTCCAGTGGACCGAGGGCTACGACAAGTGGCAGGCGTACGGTCAGGCCAAGACGGCCAACGCGCTGTTCGCCCTTCAGCTCGACACCCTCGGCCGGGACTTCGGTGTCCGCGCCTTCTCGCTCCATCCCGGCGGCATCATGACCCCGCTCCAGCGGCACCTGCCCAAGGAGGAGATGGTCGAGCGCGGCTGGATCGACGAGCAGGGCAACCCGCTCAACCCGGCGGGCTTCAAGACCCCGGAACAGGGCGCGGCCACCCAGGTCTGGGCCGCGACCTCGCCCCGGCTCGACGGCCTGGGCGGGCTGTACCTGGAGGACTGCGACGTAGCGGAGCCCGCCCCGGAGGACGGCACCTGGTCCGGCGTCAGGGACTGGGCCACCGACCCCGGGCAGGCGGCCCGTCTGTGGGCGCTGTCGGCCGAACTCACCGGTGTGGACGCCTTCGCGAAGTAGGTGCCGCACGGGCGCCCAGGGTCTTTCGTTCGGATCATGCCGGGCTCGCGGGGGCCGGTGCCTGATCCACCCCGATCCGAACGAAAGACCCGAGGGCCGGGGTCCACTGGACCCCGGCCCTCGGGCGTACGGCTGGTCAGGCGGCGACGACGTCGCCGACGGTGCCGTGGAGGCGGGTGACGACCTCGGTGAGCTGGCCGGCGACCTCGGCGTCGTCCGACGGGTGGGTCTCGGCGAAGCGGGTCAGGGAGCCGGGGATGGAGAGCTTGATGTCCTCGATCACCTTGCCGCCCGCGATGCCGACGGCCTTGCGGGTGTCGTCCTGCGCCCACACGCCGCCGTACTGGCCGAAGGCGGTGCCGACGACGGCGGCGGGCTTGCCGCCGAAGGCGCCGGCGCCGTAGGGGCGGGACAGCCAGTCGATGGCGTTCTTCAGCACGGCCGGCATCGTGCCGTTGTACTCGGGGGAGAAGAGGAGGAACGCGTCGGCGGCCTGGGCGGCGGCGCGCAGCTCGGCGGCGGCGGCCGGGACCCGGCCCTCGACGTCAATGTCCTCGTTGTAGAAGGGAACGTCGGCCAGACCCTCGTGGATCACGATCTCGGCGCCCTCGGGGGCGAGCTTGGCGGCCGTCTCGGCGAGCTGGCGGTTGTGGGAACCGGCGCGGAGGCTGCCGACGAGCGCGAGGATGCGAACGGACATGAGGTACTCCAAGAGGTGGTGAAACACGCTGGAAACGATCCGGACCGGGGTCCGTTTAATTTTCTACCATCCTAACCGGACCGGGGTCCAGTTTTGTTCCCGATGCCTTACGCTGTCTCCATGTCCAGCGCCCTGCCGCCCTGCCCGCAGCCTCAGGAGCCCGTAGACACACCCCCTCTGCTAGAGGTCGGCACGGGCCCCGAGTCGTGCCTGCGCGCCGACGCCGCCCGCAACCGGGCCCGGCTGCTGGAGGCCGCCGGCCGGCTGATCGCCGAGCACGGGGTGGCCGGGGTGACCATGGAGGCCGTCGCCACCGCCGCCCGGGTCGGCAAGGGCACCGTCTTCCGCCGCTTCGGCGACCGCACCGGACTCCTCACCGCCCTGCTGGACCACTCCTCCGCCCGGCTCCAGGCCGACTTCCTCGCCGGCCCGCCCCCGCTGGGCCCCGGCGCACCCCCGCGCGAGCGGCTGCACGCCTTCGGTGTGGCCGTGCTCCACCTCTGCGCCGACCAGCTCGACCTGCAACTGGCCGCCCTGCCCGAGCCCACCCGGCGCCACCTGCACCCCTCCAACCAGGCCATGCGGGCCCACCTGCTGGTCCTGCTGCGCCGGCTGCTGCCCGGCGAGGACTGCGAACTCCTCGCTCCGGTCCTGCTGGCCTACCTCGACCCCGCCCTCATCCACCACCTGACCCGCCAGCTCGGCATGCCGATGGCCCGGGTCGAGACGGGGTGGTGCGACCTGGTCGACCGGATCACTGCTGCCGCGCCCACGGCTGATGACCCGCGAACACCGCCGCCAGCCGCTCCGGCGCGTCCGGCCGGAACAGCGTCCCGCCCATGAGCTCCGAGTCCCGGGCCGACTGCTCGGCGCGCGGGAACATCCGCTCCTCGTAGGCGACGAGCGCCGCCTCGGTGTCCCCGGGGTGGGCGAGGAGGGCCCGGGTCAGGTCGGCGTCAGCACCCGCCCGGATCCGCTTTCGTCCGGTCCTGTACGACCTCGCCCGCGTCGTCCACCACGGCGCCGTCGGCCAGGGCGACGAAGCCGTACCCGCCTCACCGGAGTCCGCCGCGCCCTCTGAGGCACCGGCGCGGCCGTGACCGGGTCGCCCCTCGCGTACACGGAACGGGCGGCCAGTGAACTGGCCGCCCGTCTGCCTGAGTTGGGCCTCGACGCAGTCCTCGCCCACAACGACGAGTACGCGATGCTCCTGATGCGCGCCGTGCAGGACGCGGGACCGCGCGCCCCGGCGGACCTCGCCGTGGCCGGCGCCGGCGACCTGACGCTGGGCCGCCCGCTACGGCCCCGGCTCGGCACCGTCCGCCTCGAACCTGCCCGGATCACGCCGGGCTCGCGGGGTCCGGCCTGATCCGAACGGAAGACCCCGGTTCACTCGCCGCCGGACTGCCCGCCCTGGCTCTCCTGGGCCGCGATGTCCTTGCGGACCTCGTCCATGTCCAGCTTGCGGGCCTGGTCGATGACGTCCGTGAGCGCGGGCTCGGGCAGCGCGCCCGGCTGCGCGAAGATCGCCACCTGGTCGCGGACGATCATCAGTGTGGGGATCGACTGGATGCCGAACGCCTGCGCCAGCTCCGGCTGCGCCTCGGTGTCGACCTTGGCGAACACCAGGTCGGGATTCTCCTTGGCCGCCTTCTCGTACACCGGCGCGAACTGCTTGCAGGGTCCGCACCAGTCGGCCCAGAAGTCGATGAGGACGAACCCGTTGTCCGCCACCGTCTGGTCGAAGTTCTCCTTGGTCAGCTCCACGGTGCCGCTCATGGTGTGATCCCTCTTCCTGGTGTGGAGGCAGTGCCACCGGCGGAAACATGTCCGCGGGGGTGCCTATTCCGGTCCGTAGCGCCCCGTCTTCCCCGTATCGGTCCCCTACAGCTTCCCCTCAAGGAAACCTTTCGGCACTCCCGCGCCGCGGGATCATGTGGCCCCGAGGACGCCCACCCACCACACTGGCCGCATGACGGAAACGGAAACCATCGCGTACGACGTCGTGGTGCTCGGGGCCGGGCCCGTGGGGGAGAACGCGGCCGACCGCGCCCACGCGGCCGGGCTCAGCACCGCGATCGTGGAGAGCGAGCTGGTGGGCGGGGAGTGCTCGTACTGGGCCTGCATGCCCAGCAAGGCGCTGCTCAGGCCGGTCATCGCCCAGGCCGACGCCCGCCGCCTGCCCGGCCTCGCCCCCGCCAACCAGGGCCCGCTCGACGCCGGGGCGGTTCTCGCCAGGCGGGACGACTTCGCCTCCCACTGGAAGGACGACGGCCAGGTCCAGTGGCTGGACGGCGCAGGCATCGGGCTGTACCGGGGCCACGGCCGCCTCGCCGGCCCCCGCACGGTCGCGGTCACCACCGAGGACGGCACGGTCACCATCCTGACCGCCCGGCACGCGGTCGTCCTCGCCACCGGTACCCGCGCCCGGCTCCCCGCCCTGCCCGGACTCGACGAGGTCCGGCCCTGGACCAGCCGGGAGGCGACCAGTGCGCGGACGGTGCCGGCCCGGCTGATCGTGGTCGGCGGGGGTGTCGTCGCCACCGAGATGGCCACCGCCTGGCAGGCGCTCGGCTCGCGGGTCACTCTGCTGGTCCGGGGCAAGGGCCTGCTCAGCCGGATGGAGCCGTTCGCCGGTGAACTGGTCGGTCAGGCGCTCACCGAGGCGGGCGTGGACGTACGCACCGGCGCCTCCGTCGAGTCCGTCGCCCGGGAGAACGGCACCGTGGTGGCCGTCACCGGTGACGGCGAGCGCATCGAGGCCGACGAGATCCTGTTCGCCACCGGCCGCGCCCCGCAGACCGACGACATCGGCCTGGACACCGTCGGCCTCGAACCCGGCTCCTGGCTGGAGGTGGACGACACCCTCCAGGTCGCCGGCACCGACTGGCTGTACGCGGTCGGCGACGTCAACCACCGGGCGCTGCTCACCCATCAGGGCAAGTACCAGGCCAGGGTCGCGGGAGCGGTCATCGCCGCCCGCGCCGCGGGCACCGCGCTGGACGACGCGCCGTGGGGGGCCCACGTGGCCACCGCCGACCACCACGCCGTCCCCCAGGTCGTCTTCACCGACCCCGAGGCCGCCGCCGTCGGGCTCTCCCTCGCGGAGGCCGAACAGGCCGGCCACCGGGTCCGCGCGGTCGATGTCGACTTCGGCTCCATCGCGGGAGCGGGCCTGTACGGCGACGGCTACAAGGGGCGGGCCCGGATGGTGGTCGACCTCGACGAGCAGATCCTGCGCGGGGTCACCTTCGTCGGGCCGGGCGTCGGGGAGCTCGTCCAGTCGGCGACCGTCGCCGTCGCCGGTCAGGTGCCGCTGGACCGGCTGTGGCACGTGGTGCCGCCGTTCCCGACGCTCAGCGAGATCTGGCTGCGGCTGCTGGAGGCCTACCGGGACAACTGATCTCCCGCTCAGGGGAGTTCGAAGCCCAGTGCCTCGGCCGCGGCCTTTGGTGAGGGTTGCGCCCAGCGGGCCGCCACCGCCTCGTTGGTCGACAGGGACCGGAGTTCGGCGCGGTCGAGGTACAGGGTGCCGTCGAGATGGTCGGTCTCGTGCTGCACGATACGGGCGGGCCAGCCGGTCACCGTTTCGTCGATCGCCCGCCCGTGCTCGTCCTGCCCGCGCAGCCTGATCCGCGCGGGCCGGGTCACCACGGCCTGCCAGCCGGGCACGCTCAGACAGCCCTCGAAGAACGACGCGCGGTCGGCGTTCTCCGCCTCGTACGACGGATTGACCAGCACCCGGAAGGGCTGGGGCACCCGGCCCCGGACCGCCGCGATCTCCTCCGGTACCGGTGCCGGATCCTCGATCACGGCGATCCGCAGCCCCACCCCGACCTGCGGCGCGGCGAGCCCCACACCGGGGGCCGCGCGCATGGTGTCCCGCAGGGCCGCCACGAAACGGGCGAGCAGCTCGGTTGCGAGCTGGCCTTTGTACGGCTCGGCAGGCTGCCGCAGTACCGGGTGCCCGGCGGCGACGATGGGCAAGGGGCCGCCCGCCGCGAGGAGTTCGGCCACCCGCTCGGCCAGGGGAGCGTGATCGCTGACAGGTGTCATCGCGTCAGGATGCCACGCCCGCCTGCGCGGAAGAGAGGCACGCCGCACCAACGGCCGGTGTGGATCAGGCCGTTCACACGGCGCGCCCCCAGGGGTTCACTCCTGCGGGAAGTCACCCGCGAGGGCGGCGGCGATCCGCAGGTGCGGCGCCGCCTCCTCGTGGCGGGACTGGCGCTCCAGCGTGCGACCCAGCATCAGCCGGGCGTAGTGCTCCACCGGGTCCCGCTCCACGATGATCCGCAGCTCCGTCTCGGCGCGGTTGAGCTGGGCGGAGTGGTAGTAGGCGCGGGCGAGCAGCAGCCGGGGCGCGGTCTGCTCCGGGACCTCCGCGACCAGCCCGGTGAGCACGCGCGCGGCCTGCGTGTACTCCTTGGCGTCGAAGAACATCCCCGCCCGCTCCCAGCGCTCGGCGGGGGTTCCGTGGTCGTAGTACGTGGTGTCCACCTGAGACCTCCTTCGGCGGCTGCAGCGTCCGAGGTTCGTTGAATATTCCATCAAAGTGGGGGGTGTCGCCGGAGGCTCCCGCGGAGGCAGGATCGTCGGTGCCCCGCTTGCCCACCGGACCCGGAAGGAACGAACGAGATCATGCACGTCATCGTGGCCCACGGCCCGCTGGAGGCGACCGGATGACCGGCGCCGAGTCTCCCGTACTGGTGCGCACCATCGGCCGCGCCGCCCATCTCACGCTGAACCGCCCCACGGCACTCAACGCGCTGAACCACGACATGGTCCGGCTCGTCGACGAGGCGCTCACCGAGTGGGAGCGCGACCCGACCGTGAGGACGGTGGTCGTCACCGGGGCGGGAGAGCGGGGGCTGTGCGCGGGCGGTGACATCCGTGCCGTCCATGACGACGCCCGCGACGGCGACGGCACCGCCTCGGCGGAGTTCTGGCGGGACGAGTACCGGCTCAACGCCCGGATCGCCCGTTATGTCAAGCCGTACGTGGCCGTGATGGACGGGATCGTGATGGGCGGCGGAGTAGGCATCTCGGCCCACGGCGATGTCCGGATCGTCACCGAGCGGTCCCGGATCGCCATGCCCGAGACCGGCATCGGGTTCGTCCCGGACGTGGGCGGCACCTACCTCCTGTCACGGGCTCCCGGCGAACTGGGCACCCACCTCGCGCTCACCGGAGCGCAGATCGGGGCGGGAGACGCGCTGCTGTGCGGGCTGGCCGACCATCACGTGCCGTTCGCCGCGATCCCGGACCTCGTGGCCGACCTCGACGCGCTCGATGTCGAGGACGCGCTCGCCCGGCACGCGCGTCCCGCCCCGGAGGGCGAGCTGGCGGTTCAGCGGGAGTGGATCGACGCCTGCTACACCGCCGGCACGGTCGAGGAGATCATCGCCCGGCTGCACGCGCACGGCTCGCCCGAGGCGAAGGCGGCCGCCGACACGCTGCTGACCAGGTCGCCCACCGCGCTGAAGATCACCTTGGCCGCCCTCCGCCGCGCCCGCCGGCTCCGGTCCCTGGAGGAGGTCCTCGACCAGGAGTACCGCGTCTCCTGTGCGGCGCTGTCCATCCCCGACCTGGTGGAAGGGGTGCGCGCCCAGATCATCGACAAGGACCGCTCGCCGCGCTGGTCGCCCGCGACCCTGGCGGAGGTCGACGACGTGGAGCGGTTCTTCGCCCCGCTGGGCGAGCGGGAACTCGGGCTGGGAGGCGCCCCTCACTCCGGGTGAGCCACCGCCTTCTTCTGCAGTTCCACCGCCGTCAGCAGGCCGAGGGCCGGCTCGGCCCTGCGCAGGGCCCGCAGGGCGGCCGTCGAGGCGAGGTCACCGGTGAAGCCGGTGTCGGCCAGCCGGGCGCGGACCCAGCGGGCGCACAGCGCGTCCTCGGAGGCGGCGGCGGTGGACTCCACGAGCGCGGCGGCCCGCTCCAGCCCCGGCCGCTCCTCCGGCGGCGCGTCCGCCAGGGCCTGGCGTACCGCCGCCACGATCGCGTCCGAGTCCTTGAGCGGCAGCACGAAGGCCCGCCCCCTGATGAGTCCTGTCATGGAGCCGATCCTGCCGGTCAGGTGCCGGTGCCGCCGGGGACTTGAGGAGATTCTGAGGCCGGATTCCCGGCGGGGTCAGCTCGCGTGGACCGACTCCACGCGGTAAAGACGGGGCTGGACGTGGGTGGCGATGGTGGCAGCCTTGTCCATGTGCACCCTGGCCTCGGGATCGGCCAGCATGGCGCGGTAGTGCTCCTCGGTCTCCCACTGGGCGTAGTTGACGACGCTCTCGCCGTCCAGGGAGGCGTGGAAGTTGGCGCAGACGAAGCCGGGCCGGTGCTTCATCGTCTCCTCCGTGGCGCGGGAGAGGAGGTCGATCAGCTCGACCTGGCGGTCCGGGGCGACGGTGAAGACGTTGATGAGCGTGGCCACCGGGCGCGTGGTGTCGATGTGTGCGGTGAGGGTCATGCCGGAAGGCTCCCCGGTAGGGCGCGTCCGGCTCGCTTCCGGCCCACCGGATTCGCCCGTTCTCCGTACACTGACCCGCATGGCATGCCGTATCAGCGAGCTGGTCGTCGACGCAGCCGACCCCGAGCTGCTCGCCGCGTTCTGGAGCGACGTACTGGGCTATGTGGAACTCGGCCGTGAGGACGACGGCAGCATCGAGATCGGCCCGCCCGGCGCGGGTTTCGGCGGACCCCAGCCGACCCTCGTCCTCAGCCCCACCACCGACCCCCGCCCCGCCAAGCTGCGTCTGCACATCGACGTCAGCCCCACCGACCGCGACCAGCCCGCCGAACTCGACCGCCTCCTCGCCCTCGGCGCCCGCCCGGCCGGAATCGGCCAGACGGGCGAGGAGACCTGGGACGTCCTGCTCGACCCGGAGGGCAACGAGTTCTGCCTCCTGCGCAGGCGGCTGAGTCCGGCGTAGCGGCGGCCGGAGAGGGCTACTGCCTCAGCTCCACGCGCCCCTCGTCCGACTCCCGTTCATGCGGGGTCCGCCGCTCGCGGGACAGCTTGCTCGGCCACCACACCGCCGGACCGATGTCGCGGACCAGGGCGGGCACCAGGAGGGACCGGACGACGAGGGTGTCGAGGAGGACGCCGAAGGCGACGATGAAGGCGATCTGCACGAGGAACGCCAGGGGGATGACGATCAGCGCGGCGAACGTCGCGGCGAGGACGACACCGGCCGAGGTGATGACGCCGCCCGTGGCGATCAGGCCGCGCAGGATGCCCTCGCGGGTGCCGTGGCGGAGGGTCTCCTCCCGGACGCGGGACATCAGGAAGATGTTGTAGTCCACGCCGAGGGCGACCAGGAACACGAACCCGTACAGGGGGACCGACGCGTCCGTGCCGGAGAAGCCGAAACCGTGGCGGAAGACCAGACCCGCGATGCCCAGCGTGGCCAGGTAGTTGAGCGCGACCGTCGCCACCAGCAGCAGCGGCAGCAGCAGGCACCGCAGCAGTGCGATCAGGATCACCAGGATGATCAGCAGGACGACGGGCACGATCAGGTTCCGGTCGTGCTCGGCGGTGCGCTGGGTGTCGTACTGCTGGGCGCTGTAACCGCCCACCAGCGAACCGGGGTCGAGGGCGTGCAGCCGGTCGCGCAGCCGCTGGACGGTCGCCTTGGCCGCGTCGCTGTCGGGCGCGTCGGTCAGGGTGGCGTCGATGCGGACCCGCCCGTCCACCACGCGCGGGGCACCGCCCGGCTTGCCGGTGGCGCTCAGCGGGGCGGCCGAGGCGACACCGGGGGTCTCGCCCGCCGCCGCGGTCACCTCCGCGCCCTTGTCCGCGTCCGCGATGACGACCACGGGCTGCCCGGAGCCGCCTGGGAAGTGCCGGCTCAGCGTCTGCTGCGCGGAGACGGAAGGGGCGTCGTTGACGAAGAGTTCGTCCAGCGGGACACCCTTCGACTTGAGCGCCGGGAAGAACGCCGCGCCCACGACGAGAAGGACACAGGTGGCCAGCCACACCTTCCGGGGGCTGCTGTCGACCACGTGCGCCACCCGGCGCCACAGGCCGTGGCCGCCGGTCTCCGCGTCCGCCGGGCGGGGCTTGGCCGGCCAGAAGGCGGCGTTGCCGAGCAGGGCGAGCACGGCGGGCAGGAAGGTGAGCGTCGACAGCACCGCGCAGCCGATGCCGATCGCGCCCACCGGGCCCAGCGCCCGATTGTTCGTCAGGTCGCTGAGCAGCAGAGCCAGCAGCCCGAGCGCGACCGTGGCCGCGCTGGCGGTGATCGCGCCGAACGAATTGCGCAGCGCGCCCCAGGCCGCCTCCGCCCGCTGGGCGCCCCGCGCCAGCTCCTCGCGGAAGCGGGCGGTGAGCAGCAGGGCGTAGTCGGTGGCCGCGCCGATCACCAGGATCGAGAGGATGCCCTGCACCTGCCCGTCCACCCTGACGACCCCGTTGTCGGCCAGGACGTACACGATCGCGCAGGCGATACCGAGCGCGAACACCGAGCTGAGGATGACGACGAACGGCAGCAGCACGCTGCGGTACACCAGCAGCAGGATGACCAGCACCGCCGCCAGCGCCACACCCAGAAGGATGCCGTCGATACCGCCGAACGCCTGAGTGAGGTCGGCCTGCGTGGCGGCCGGGCCGGCGACCTGCGCGCGCGTGCCGTCGACACCCGCCGCCGTCCGCTCGACCCGGTCCACCACGTCGGTGACCTTCTTGCCCAGCTCAGGGCTGAGCGGGACGACCCCCTCCAGCGCGGCCCCGTCCTTGGAGGGGAGCGCGGGGGACGGCCGGCCCACCACACCGTCGGTGCCGGCGAGCGAGGCCAGTGCGCGTGTGGCCGCCTCGCGCTGGGCGGGAGTGATCTTCCCGCCGTCCTTGCCGGTCCAGACCACCACGGCCGGGAGCGTCTCCTGCCGGTCGAAGGTCTTCTGCAGGGCGACGGCCTTGGTGGATTCCGCGCTGCGTGGCAGGAACGCGGTCTGGTCGTTGGTCGACACCTCGCCCAGCTTGCCCGCGTAGGAGCCGAAGGCCCCGCCGAGACCGAGCCAGACGAGCACGAGGACGAGGGGGACCAGCCAGCGGACCGGTCGGCGTACGGGGTTCATTCGCTCCCCAGGAAGGAGTGGGCGGATGCCGGGCAAGTTATCTCAATCATAAAGTATCTCAACGATCGAGAGGTCCGGAGATCATATCCTTGGAGACATGCAGCCCGAACGCCCGGAGGAGCGTCCTCCCAGCGACCTCAAGGGGTACGCCGTCCTCCTGCGCACCCTGAACAGCGAGATAAACCGCATCGCCCATGCTTTTGCCCACGCGCACGGCCTCCACGCCACGGACGTCCACGCGCTCGCCGCGATCATGGACGCCTCGGCCCTGGACGGCGAGCCCATGACGCCTTCCCGGCTGCGCGACCGCCTCGACCTCACCTCCGGCGCCGTGTCGGCGTGTCTGGACCGCCTCGAACGAGCCGGCCACGTCACCCGCGCCCGCGACAGCGCCGACCGCCGGGTGGTCCACCTGCACTACAACCCCGCCGCGCGCACCCTCGCCCGTCAGTACTTCAGCCCCCTGGCCCGGGGCACCGAGGCGGCCCGCAGCCGCTTCACCCCGGAACAGCTCGACACCGTCGCCGAGTTCCTCGGGGCCCTGAACCGCGAACTGGCCGCCGAGCGCTGAGACCGGGCGCGTTCCCCGAGGTGAAGTAGGGTGACCGCGCGGAAGGGGTGGGAGTGGTGCGCGAGCGGGTCACCATGGCGGACGTCGCCCGTGCGGCCGGAGTCTCCTCCGCCACGGTGTCGTACGTCCTGTCCGGCAAGCGTGCCGTCGCGCCCGGGACCCGTACGGCCGTCGAAGCGGCCATCGCCCAGCTGGGCTTCGTCGTCAACACCGCCGCCCGCAGTCTGCGCACGGGGCGTTCCAGTCTGGTCGCGCTGATCGTGCCGGACATCGCCAACCCGTTCTTCGCCCAGCTCGCCGCCACCCTCCAGGAGGAGCTGCGCGGGCCCGGGCTGCACGTCGTCGTGTGCGACACCCGGGCCCGGCGCGAGGAGGAGCGGGCGCTGCTCGCGGAAGCGGTGCAGCAGCGCTTCGCGGGGGTGGTGATCACGCCGTTCCGGCTGCTGCCGAGGGACCTCGGCGTACTGACCGACGCGGGCATACCTGCCGTGGTCAGCGCGGACGTGCCTTTCGGCCCCGTCGATCAGGTGGCCCCCGACGCGCGGGCCGCGACCCGGCAGGCGCTGGAGCTGGTGACCGCCGCCCGGCGCCGTCGCATCGCGATGATCGCGGGCCCCCGCGACGCCACCGGCGGCGACCCCCGGCTGGAGATGCTCCGCGCGCTGGCCCGCCAGTACGGCACGGCCCTGCCGGGCGACCTCGTGGTGCGCGGCGAGCACACCCGCGAGGCCGGCGCCGAGGGCTTCGCCGAGCTGATGGACCGCCGCTACCGCCCCGACGCGGTGTTCTGCGCCAACGACGTGATCGCGGTCGGCGCCCTGGACAAGGCCCGTGAGCTGGGCATCGACATCCCCGGCGAGGTCGCGCTCGTCGGCCACGACGACGCCGCCTTCGCGTCCCTGGTGCAGCCCCGCCTCACCACGATCCGCTACCCCGCCGAGGAGGTGGGCCGCGCCGCCGCCCGCCTGCTGCGCGAGCGGCTGGACGGCCGCACGGCCCATCGCACGGTACGGGTGAAGGCGGAGTTCGTGGCCCGCGCCTCGGTCTGAGTCCTGAGTCATCGCGCCATCGGCAGCACCTGCGCGCGGTGTTGCGTAATCGATTCCGTCCATAATTTTCAACTGGGTTGCTGTACGCGGTAATCGCAGGTCATAGCGCAATTCTCAAGCTGAACCGAAGCTCATGGGGCGATCTCGGGGCCGATCGATTGCCGCAAGGGCGTTGACTTCTGGTGATTCCTGTCGTGAAGGTTGCGCCCACCACGTCCCCGGAGCGCGACCCTCGGCGCAAGGAGCACCCTCATGGCGATACCCGTTCGCATGTCCACCACAAGACGATGCCTGGCCGGTGCGGCGGTCCTGGCGCTCACCGCGGTGGCCGGCTGCGGCGGCGGGGGCGGTGAGGACGACGGTGCGGCCGGCTCCTCCTGCAAGCCCGCCTCCGGCAAGGTCACCCTCCAGTACTGGTCCTGGGTCCCCGGCATGGACCAGGCGGTGCGCGCCTGGAACGCCGGACACCCCGACGTTCAGGTGAAGCTGCGTACCACCCCGGCCGGGAACGCGGGCACCTACCAGAACATGTCCAACGCCCTGAAGGCGCACAAGGCCCCCGACCTCGGCCAGATCGAGTACGACTCCCTGGCCAGCTTCCGCCTCAGGGGCGGCCTGAAGAACATCCAGTCCTGCCCCCGGGTCGCCCAGGCGCAGAACAAGTTCGTCGACTGGACCTGGTCCCAGGTCGACTTCGGGGCGCACGGCAAGGACGGCGTCTGGGCGATACCCCAGGACACCGGCCCGATGGCGCTCTACTACCGCAAGGACGTCTTCGACAAGCTCCACCTCAAGGCCCCGACCACCTGGGCGGAGTACGAGTCCGACGCCCGCGTCGTCAAGAAGGCGGGCAAGTACATCACCCACTTCTCGCAGACCGACCCGAACTGGTTCACCGGCCTGCTGTGGCAGAACGAGGCGACCCTGTTCGAGCGGAAGGGCGACGCCTGGAAGGTCACCGTCGACCGGCCCGAGAGCCGCCAGGTGGCCGACTACTGGCAGAAGCTCATCGACGACAAGCTCGTCGCCACCGACCTCCAGGGCTTCTCTCCCGCGCTGTACAAGGCGTGGAACTCCGGAGAGGTGGTCACCTGGATCAGCGCCGCGTGGGGCTACAGCACCATCCGGGACAACGCCGCGTCCACCAAGGGCAAGTGGGCGGTGGCCCCCATGCCGCAGTGGAAGGCGGGCGAACAGCGGGCCGGAAACTGGGGCGGCTCCACCACCGCCGTCCTCTCCGGCAGCGAGCACCCCGCGGAGGCGGCCGAGTTCGCGCTCTGGCTCAACACCGACCCCGAGGCCCTGGAGATCCTCAACCGGTCCGGCGGCCTCTACCCGGCGGCCAAGGCCGGACTGACCCTGCCCGCCCTGCGAAAGCCCGTCGGCTTCTACGGCGACCAGAAGATCTTCGACGTCTTCAAGCAGGCGTCCGCCGAGGTCGACACCGACTTCACCTGGGGTCCCACGATGACCGACACCTACCGCTTCCTCAGCGACGGCACCTCGGACGTCACCGCCGGCAAGGGCACCCTGGGCGACGTCCTGAAGCGGACCGCGGACGACAGCGCCGACTCCCTGCGCAAGCAGTCCCTCGATGTCACGCGCTGACCGGGCCCGGCGCCGGACCCTCGCCCCGTACGCCTTCCTCGTCCCCTTCCTCGTGCCGTTCGTCCTGTTCACCCTGCTGCCGGTCGGCTACGCCTTCTGGCAGAGCCTGCACAGGACCGCGCGCACGGGCGGCACCTTCGGCCGCACCCACTCGGTGTTCTCCGGCTTCGAGCAGTACGCCGACGTCGTGCGGGAGCCGTACTTCGCCGACAGCGTCCTCAGGGTCGGCCTCTTCGCCCTCGTGCAGATCCCGGTGATGCTGCTGTTCGCCCTGGTCCTCGCCCTGCTGCTGGACTCGGCCGTGGCCCGCCTCAAGCGGTTCTTCCGGCTGGTGTACTTCGTCCCGTACGGCATTCCGGGCGTCGTCGCCGCGCTGATGTGGGCCTCCCTGTACGACCCGAGACTGTCCCCGATCACCGGCCTGCTGGACTCGGCGGGTATCCGGGCCGACCTGCTGGGACCGCGCCTGGTGCTCTGGTCCATCGGCAACGTGGTGACCTGGACCTACACCGGCTACAACATGCTCATCCTGTACTCCGCGCTCCAGGCACTGCCCACCGACATCGAGGAGGCGGCCCGCGTCGACGGGGCGAACGGCTGGACCACCGCGCTGCGCATCAAGGTCCCGCTGATCCGCCCGGCGCTCGTCCTCACCGGGGTGTTCTCCATCATCGGCACCCTGCAACTCTTCACCGAGCCCCAGGTGTTCCGGTCCATCTCCACCAGCGTGACCAGCACCTACACCCCCAACCTCGCCGCCTACTCCCTCACCGCCGGAGACGACTACGGCGGAGCCGCCGCGCTCTCCGTGCTGCTCGCCACGGTCACCTTCGCGCTGTCCTTCGCATTCCTGCGCCTCACCTCCAGGGGGCAGCGATGAGCCTGCTCACCCGTACCGACGGTGCCCACGCCACCCGCACCGGCCGCGCCTCCACCGCCGCCGCCGTCGCCTTCATGGCCCTGGCCGCCTGCTACATGCTGCTCCCGGTGTACTGGCTGCTGGTCGCCGCGACCAAGAGTCAGAGCGACCTCGTCGACAGCCCCGGACTGCGGCCCGCGCACTGGCACTTCGGCGCCAACCTGGCCGCGCTCTTCCGGCAGCAGGACGGCGTCTTCGCGCGCTGGCTGCTCAACAGCCTGCTGTACGCGGGCGCGGGAGCCGCCGTCGCCACCGCGCTGTCGGCGGCCGCCGGATACGCCCTGGCCAAGTACCGCTTCGCGGGCAGGGAGTTGCTCTTCTCGGTGATTCTCGGCGGGGTTCTCGTCCCGGCGACCGCCCTCGCGCTGCCGCTGTTCCTCATGTTCGCCGCGGTGGACGCCACCAACACGTTCTGGTCGGTGTTCCTGCCGAGCGTCGTCAGCCCCTTCGGGGTCTATCTGTCCCGCGTCTTCGCCGCCGCGTCGGTGCCGGACGAGGTGATCGAGGCGGCGCGGATGGACGGCGCGGGGGAGCTGCGCATCTTCACCGGGATCGGGCTGCGCATGATGTCGCCCGCTCTGGTGACCGTGTTCCTGTTCCAGTTCGTCGTCATCTGGAACAACTTCCTGCTGCCCCTGGTCATGCTCCAGGACGACGACCTCTATCCCGTCACCCTCGGTCTGTACACCTGGCAGACGCAGACCAGCCGCCTGCCCGTCCTCCAGACCCTCACCATCGTGGGAGCCCTGGTCTCCGTCGTGCCCATCGTGCTCACCTTCCTCCTGCTCCAGCGCCACTGGCGTGCCGGGCTCTCCGCCGGGGCGGTGAAGTCGTGACCCACCCCCTCACCGCGCTCAACCACCGTCTGGGCGGCATCGCCTACGGCGGCGACTACAACCCCGAGCAGTGGCCCCGCGAGGTCTGGCGCGAGGACGTCCGCCTCATGCGGGAGGCGGGGGTGAACCTCGTGACCGTGGGCGTCTTCTCCTGGTCCCGTGTCGAACCGCGTCCCGGCGCCTACGACTGGGAACTGCTGGACGAGGTGCTCGACCTGCTGCACGCCCACGGCATCGCCGTCGACCTCGCCACCCCGACCGCCGCGCCCCCGCCGTGGTTCACCAAGCTGCACCCGGACGCCCTGCCCGTCACCGCCTCCGGCACCCGGCTCTCCCACGGCAGCCGGCAGGCCTTCTGCCCCAGCAGTCCGGCCTACGCCGAGGCCGCCGACGCCCTGGTCACCGCGCTGGCCGCGCGGTACGCGGACCATCCCGCCGTGGCGCTCTGGCACGTCCACAACGAGTGGGGCAACCACAACGCCCTCTGCTACTGCGACACCAGCGCGGCCGCCTTCCGTTCCTGGCTCCGGGAGCGGTACGCCACCCTGGAATCCCTCAACTCCGCCTGGGGCACCGACTTCTGGAGTCAGCGCTACGGCGACTGGGACGAGATCGACCCGCCCCGCGACACCACCGCCTTCCGTAATCCGGGCCAGGAGCTCGACTACCGCCGCTTCTCCTCCGACGCCCTTCTCGGCCGCCACCGCGCGGAGACCGCCCTGCTCAAGCGGCTCGCCCCCGGCATCCCCGTCACCACCAACCTCATGGGCACCCTGGAGAAGAAGGTCGACGGACACGCCTTCGCCGCCGACTGCGACCTGGTCTCCGTGGACCACTACCTCACCGCCGCCGACCCCGAGGGCCACATCGACCTCGCCCTCAACGCCGACCTCGCCCGCGGCATGGCCCGGGGCACCCCCTGGATGCTCATGGAGCACTCCACCTCCGCCGTCAACTGGCAGCCGGTCAACGTGCCGAAGCGGCCCGGCGAACTGCGGCGCAACAGCCTGACCCACCTGGCCAGGGGCGCCGACGGCATCATGTTCTTCCAGTGGCGGCAGTCCACGGCCGGCGCCGAGAAGTGGCACTCCGCGATGCTCCCGCACGGCGGCACCGACACCCGGATCTGGCGAGAGGTCCGTGCCCTGGGCGCCGAGCTGTCCGCTCTGGCCGAGGTGGCCGGGTCCCGCGTGCGGAGCGACGTCGCGCTCCTCTTCGACTGGCCCGCCTGGTGGGCCCTGGAGCTGTCGGCCCGCCCCTCCGGCCGACTGCGCTACCTGGACGCCGTCCGCGACTGGTACGCGGCCCTGTGGTCGCTCAACCTCACCTGCGACGTGCTCCAGCCCGGCGCCGACCTGGCGCCGTACCGGGCGGTCGTCGCCCCGAACCTGTACCTGCTCTCCGGCCAGGACGCCGCGAACCTCGACGCATACGTCCGCCAGGGCGGCCGCCTGGCGGTGGGCTGCTTCAGCGGGGTGGTCGACACCGAGGACCGGGTGAGGCCCGGCGGTTACCCCGGTGCCCTGCGCGAGGTGCTCGGGCTGCGGGTCGACGAGTACCTCCCGCTGAGGCCCGGCGAGACCGCCCGGCTGGACGACGGCACCCTCGCGCACGACTGGGCCGAGCGCGTGGAGCCACGCGGCTGCTCGGCCCTGCTGCACTTCGCGGACGGACCGGGAGGCGGTCCGGCCGCCGGAGGTCCCGCGGTCACCCGCCACGCCTACGGCCGGGGCAGCGCGCGGTACGTCGCCACGCGCCCCTCGGAGCGCACGTTGCGCGAGCTGATGCGGGCGCTGGCCGACGAGGCGGGCGTTTCTCCCGTCGCCGTCGAAGGGGTCGAGGCGGTGCGTCGCAGCGGGCCGCGGGGCAGCCATCTGTTCCTCGTCAACCACACCGCCGACGACGTGACGGTCCCGGTGCGCGGCACAGGGCTGCTGGGCGCCGAGGTCGGCGACCTCGGCGCGCTGGTCCCCGCCGGGGGAGCGGTCGTCATCCGGGAACACGAGTGACGAAAGGGCCGCCCATGACGCCGCCCGTGGAGTACGACGGACCCAGCGGCACCGTCGTGCTGCGGACCGAAGCCACCTGTTACGTGCTGCGGGTGGACCGAGCCGTCCTGCACGTCCACTGGGGCGCGCCGCTGCCCTTGGAGGACGCGGTCCGGCTGCCCGTGCGGAGCGAACCGGACAACAGCTTCGCCGGTCCCTTCGACGGGGTGGAGGAGTATCCCGTCGAGGGCGGCGCGCGGTTCGGGGTGCCCGCCCTGGAGGTCCGGTTCGCCGACGGGCAGAGTCCCGTCGAGCCCGAGGTCACCGGGGTGCGGGTCGTCGGGGCGGGGCACGTGGTGGTCTCACTGCGGGACCGGGCGCGGCCCCTGGCGTGGGAGACGCACTACCGGGTGCCGCCCGGCGGCGACGTCATCGAGCGCTGGACGGAGTTCGAGCACACCGGCACCACCGGCCCGCTGCTCCTCGTACGCCATGCCGCGGCCCACTGGCCGCTGCCCCGGCGGCAGCGCTGGCGGATGTCGGCCGTGCACGGCGGCTGGTCCGACGAGCACCGGCTCGCCCGTACCGAGGTGGCCGTGGGCGAGACCACGCTGACCAGCAGGCGCGGTCACACCGGTCACCAGACCAACCCGTGGGTCGCCCTGGACGACGGTGCCGCCGACGAGGAGCACGGGGAGGTGTGGGCCACCGCCCTTGCCGCGAGCGGAAGCTGGCGTCTCACCGTGCAGCGCACGGCGGCCGGAGAGGTGGGCGTGGTCGTGGGGGAGGGGCACGAGGGCGCCGAGGTCGCGCTGGCCCCCGGCGGACGGCACGTCACGGCGGTCAGCGCGGCCGTGCACTCCACGGACGGCTTCGGTGCCGTCAGCCGCGCCTTCCACACCTACGTCCGGCGCCATGTGCTGCCCCACCCGGACGAGTTGCGGCCCGTCCTCTACAACTCCTGGGAGGCGACCGGCTTCGAGACCTCGGAGGAGGGCCAACTGGGCCTGGCCCGGCGGGCGGCCGACCTCGGGGTGGAGCTGTTCGTGGTGGACGACGGCTGGTTCGGCACCCGCGACGACGACCGGTCCGGGCTCGGCGACTGGACCCCGCACCCCCGGCGCTTCCCGCGCGGGCTGCGCCCTCTCGCCGACGAGGTGCACCGGCTGGGCATGGCGTTCGGGCTGTGGGTGGAACCCGAAATGACCAACCCCGCCAGTGACCTGTACCGCCGCCACCCCGGACGTCTGCTGCATCTGCCCGACCGCGGCGCCACCGAGCTGCGCCACCAGCTCGTGCTGGACTTCTCCCGCCGCGAGGTGACCGAGTGGGCGTACGACTGGCTGCGCCGGGTCGTCGCCGAGAACACCGTCGACTTCCTCAAGTGGGACTTCAACCGGTCCTTCACCGAGGCCGGCGCGCAGGGCGGCGGGCCGGACGCGCGGCGGGTGCACATCGAGCACGCGCGCGGGGTGCACCGGGTGCTCGACCGGCTGCGCGCCGCGTTCCCCCGGCTCCGGATCGAGTCGTGCGCGGGCGGCGGCGGCCGGACCGACCTCGGCATGCTCGCCCGTACCGACCAGGTGTGGACCTCCGACAACACCGACGCCGTACAACGGCTCGCCGTCCAGCACGGCTTCAGCCAGGTCTACCCGGCCCACGTCATGTCGGCCTGGGTCACGGACAGCCCCAACCCGCTGACCGGGCGCCGGGTACCGCTGGCCTTCCGCTTCCACTCGGCGATGGCGGGCGTCCTGGGCGTCGGCGGCGACCTGGACCGGTGGACACCGGCCGAACTCCGCGAGGCCGCACGGCTGATCGGGGTCTACAAGGACATCCGCCCGCTGGTGCAGCACGGACACCAGTACCGGCTGCTCCCGCCGGGCGACGGCGCCCTGAGCGCCGTCCAGTACGTGCGTCCCGACGCCGACCGGACGGTGCTGCTGGTGTGGCGGCCCAGCGCCTCCTTCGGGCCGGCACACCCGCCACTCCGGCTTCGGGGCCTGGACCCCGGGGCCCGCTACCGGGACGAGGACACCGCGGCCAAGTGGTCGGGCGCGACCCTCATGGGCTTCGGTCTGCCCGTCCCCGCCCTGCCGGACGGCGACTGCGCGAGCGCGCTGGTGCGTCTGCGCAGGGTGGCCTAGGTGATGTCCCGTCAGCGGCCGGGAGGCGGTCCCATCGGGCCGGGCGCGTGCGGCCCGGCGCCGGGCAGGCCGGTGCCCGGTGGCATCACCCGTGCCAGGTCGCGGTGTATGCGGTCGGCTTCGCCCCGCACCTCGGCGGGGACGTCACCGCGTTCCGCGACGAGACGGCTGAAGATGGGGGTGTCGGTGAACATGGCGGAGGCTGCTCTTTCCAGTGGGTCGCCGGGGTGGGGGGAGCGACGGGACGAGTGACGGTCACCTGCCGTGGCCGGACCGCCGGCGGGCCGACAGACGGCGGTCCCGAGGAACGCCCGGCCAGGAACGGGCACACGACACCTTAAGCGGAGCTACCGGCAACGCGCGTCCGGGGACCCGGTCCACCCGGTCACCGTAGATGATCATGTCCTGCGTATTCGAGGGTAGGCGCGGCCGACGAGTCCGAAAGTCGTCGAATACGGAGTAGTCGTGCCGACACCGCACCTTTCCTCACCGCCCGGCGCACCCGGAGCCGTGCGTCTGGCCGCGCCCTGGCCGAACTGGCTGGAGGCGCACACCACGGCACTGGTCGAGGTCCCCCTGCGCATCGCGCTGATCGTCGTCGTCCTGGCGGTGATCCGCTGGGTGGCCAAGCGGGCCATCACCCGCGTCGTCCAGCACATCCTGCAGCCCTCCGGCGAGGAGCACGAGTCCCGCCCGCCGCGCCGCACCGGACGCGGGGCCGCCGTGCTGCTGCGCGACCGCGCCCGCTCCTCCCAGCGCCGCGAACAGCGCGCCCGCACCATCGGATCGGTGCTCAGCAGCGGAGTCACCATAGTCCTGGCCCTGCTGGGCACTGCCATGATCCTGGATCAGGTCGGCATCGCCCTCGGGCCGCTGCTGGCCAGCGCCGGAGTGGTCGGACTCGCCATCGGCTTCGGCGCGCAGAGCCTGGTCGCCGACTACCTCTCCGGACTGCTCATCATGGTGGAGGACCAGTACGGCGTCGGTGACACCGTCGACCTCGGCGAGGCCGTCGGCGAGGTCGAGCACATCGGTCTGCGCCTCACCCACGTCCGCGACCTCAACGGAGGTCTGTGGCACATCCGCAACGGCGAGGTCCTCCGCGTCCGCAACGACAGCCAGGACTGGGCCCGCGCCGTCCTGGACGTCGCCGTCGCCTACGACGCCAACCTCGACACCGTCTACCAGGTGCTGGAGGACGCCGGCCGCGGCCTGCGCCAGGACCCGGCCTTCTCCGCCGTACTGCTGGAGGACCCCGGAGTGTGGGGTGTGCAGTCGCTGGACGCGGACGGCGTCGTCGTCCGCCTCGCGGTGAAGACCGTCCCGCTCCAGCAGTGGAGCGTCACCCGCGAGCTGCGCCGCCGGGTGAAGGACGCGCTGGACGCGGCCGGTATCGACATCCCGTTCCCGCAGCGCACCATCTGGCTGCGCAACGAGGACTCGGAGAAGCAGCTCACCGGCCCCTGAACCCTCCGCGCACGACGAGGGGCCCGGCCTTTCGAAGGCCGGGCCCCTCGTCATGTCCGCGGTGCGCGCGCGGTCCGCCTACCAGCGGTACCAGCGACCACGACGGCCACCGCTGCCCGTGGGGCGCACGAAGAAACCGACCAGCCACACGACCAGGACGATCACCGCTATCCACCACAGCGCCTTCAGGGCGAAGCCCGCGCCGAAGAGGATGAGAGCCAGCAGAAGAACCAGAAGCAAAGGAACCATTGTCATAACCTCCTGACCGCCGATTGCCCTTGACCAGCGAATACACGCACACAACGGCCCTGTTTTCCCCACAGTCCGAAGGGAATGCGGAGGTGTTGCGGCGAAGGTCGCCGCGACCCGGTACGCCGTTCGGGGCAGCGCGGGAGCGGAGGAGGCTGACGGGGCCGGTGAAGAGGGATTCTCCGCGTGCGCGGGGGTATCCGCCCTGCATGAACATCGCTGCTGAATTCCTCGCCGCGTCCAGCAGGAGCGCCCTGTGGCTCCTGGTCGTGGGCGTGATCGTCGTCGTGATCCTGCTGGGCGCATTCCTGCTGGGCGGCCGGCGGGCGCGCTCGCGCGGCCTGTCCACGCAGTCGCCCGGCGCCGACGCCCGCCGCGGCCCGCAGGACCAGTCGGGTGTCGGCTGGCAGACCCCGGAGGACGCCCCGGAGAACCACACCCACCACCGGCACTGAGTGCTCACTCCGCGGGCTGCCGCTCCAGCTCCCGCTTGAGGTTGGCCAGGGTCCTGCGGATGTTGCGGGTCTGGAAATCGGGAAACGTGCTGCCCGAGGTGACGATCCGGTCGAAGACGCCGGCCACGAAGTCGGGCCAACCGCGGCGGTCGTCGTACCAGATCTCGGTGACGCGGGTGCCCTTGCCCTCCGGCTCGAAGCGGTACTCCCAGGTGGCGATGGGGGCGCGCAGGCGGGGGCGGCCGACGCCGATCGCGTGGACCCGGAAGGCGAAGCGGCGGCCGGGGTCGGCCGCCGTGACCGTGCACCGGGTCACCCAGCTGAAGTGCCCGCGCCTGTTCCGTCCGACGAAGCTGGTGCCCACCCCGGCCGGACCCGCCGCCGAGCCGGGGGCGGTGCCCAGGTTCTCCGGGCTCCAGCGGCCCATGTCGCCGGGGTCGCTCACCGCCCGGTAGGCGGCGTCCGGCGGGACGTCGATGACGATGCTGTCGCTCACACTCAACACACGGCCCACTGAGCTGCCTCCTACCGCGAACACATGGCTACTGCCGAGTAGGAATCATGGCACGGCACCCCCGCCCGGTCAGTCCGCGAGGGCCGCCAGGGCGGCTGCGACCAGACCGCACACCTCGGGCGGGGTGGAGGCGTGCGGGGAGAACCTCAGCGAGTCCTTGCGCACGGTCGGTGTGACGCCCTCGGCGTTCAGCGCCTTCGCCACGAGGGCCGGGTCCCGGTCCGGCACGGTGAAGGAGAGGATGCCCGCGCGCCGGGCCGGGTCGGCGGGGGAGAGGATCCGGCCGCCGTACTCCCGCACGACCTCGGTCAGCTCGCCGACCCGCTCCGCGACGGCCGCCTCGATCGCGCCGACGGTGTACCGCTCCACGAGGTCCAGCGCGGCCGCGAACGCGGCTGCCGTCACCGGGCTCAGGTTGGTGACGGACCAGCGGCCCGCGTCCGGGACGGGCGGATGCTCCGCCCCGTCGAAGAGGCCGGCCTCCGCCACGCCCGTCCAGCCGGTGAGCACCGGTTCCAGGGTTTCCAGCGCGCGGTCGGAGAGGGTGGCGAAGCCCGTCGCCCATCCCGCCCGCAGCCACTTCTGGCCGCCGGCCACCACGACGTCCGCCGCGTCCCACGGCAGCTCGGCCGCACCGAACGCCTGGATGGCGTCCACCACCAGCAGCCGGTCCGGCCCGATCGCCTCGCGCAGCCCCGCCAGATCCGCCCGGAACCCGGTCCGGAAGTCCACCGCGCTCACCGCCAGCGCCACGACGTCCCCGGTCAGCGCGGCGCGCACGAGTTCCGGGGTCACCCCGCCACCCGGTTCGGGGTCCAGCCAGCGGGGCGTCACCCGGCCGAGGCCGGCGGCGCGGCGCCACGGGTACTGGTTGGCGGGGAAGTCGGTGCGGGGGACGAGGACCGTGCCCTCCCGGATGCCGAGCGCGGCGTGGAAGAGGCCGGTGGACGCGTTCGGCAGCAGCACGGTGTGCCGGAGGCCGGTGCCCGCGAGGCGGGCGGCGGTGGCCCGCGCGGTCACCTCCGCGCGCATCAGACCGTCCACCGTGGTGTGGCCGGCCCGGGCGGACTCCGCCAGGGCCCGCGTCGTGGCGTCCACGGCATCCCGCGACGGTGGCCCGAACCGGGCGAAGTCGAGATATCCGGCCGGTGTGTCGAAGTGAGCCGCGTACGAAGTGAGCACGGGTTCATCCTCCCCGGTACGGCACGGGCGGGGCACCCCCGCCCCAGGGGAGGCCCCGCCCGTCCGTCCGCTCAGTGCCCGCCGGACTCCCCGGGACGCGCCCGGCGCGGCAGGAGGAAGGCGAGCAGGAAGGTCAGCACCAGCATCCCGTCCACGATCCACAGCACGGTCTTCATGACGGAGCCGAAGCCCCCCTGGAACGCCGAGGTGGCGGTGGACCGGAGCGCGGCCGGAATCCGGGAGCCGTCCTCCGGAGAGGTGACGACCGAGCGGGTGTCCTTCTCCAGCGTGGTGCAGGAGGCCGGGGTCGCGGCCGGTTCCTTGGCGACCGCACGGTCCGCGGCGCAGGTCCGCAGATCCGCCACGACCCGGTCCTGGGCGGCCGGCGCGACATGCGCGGCGGTCAGCTGCCGGCGCAGACCGTCGGCGTGGTGGTCGACGGCGGTGGCGATGCCGCCGCCCAGCAGGCCGAAGAAGACGGTGCCGAGGACGGCCACGCCGAAGGCGCCGCCGAGCTGCTGGACCGCCGTCATGGTCCCGGAAGCCGAGCCCGTCTCGTGCTGTTCGACGCTGGCCAGCACGATGTCGAAGAAGGGCGCCATCAGCAGGCCCATCCCGATGCCCGTGACCAGCAGCGAGGGCAGGAGCTGCCAGGGACCGACGCCGCTGCCCGCGAGATCGAGGGTGAGCCACACCGCGGACACGCCGAGCGCCATGACCAGCGAGCCGGCCTGGAGTACGGCGCGGCCGAACCGGGTGACCGCCTGGGCGAGCCCGAAACCGACGATCATGCCGCCCGACCAGGGCACCATCACCAGGCCCGCCTTCAGCGGCGAGTAGCCGAGACCGATCTGGGTGTACAGGTTGAAGACCAGCATGAAGCCCTGCATGGCGGAGAAGAAGACCAGGCCGAGGACCATGCCGCCGCTGAAGCCACGCTTGCGGAACAGGCTGATGACCACCAGTGGGTCCTGGCCCGCCCGGCTGCGCCGCGCCTCGTACACCGCGAAGGCGGCGAACACGACGACCGACGCGGCCATCATCACGCCCCGGAATGCTCCTGGTCTCCCTGGCCGCGCTGCTCCTCGATGGCCGGCGAGATGCAGGACTACTTCGCGTCCCTCCCCCCGGCGGACTTCCCCCACCTGCGCGCGCTGGCCGACGTGATGGTCACCGACTCGTCCGACGAGCGGTTCGACATCGGCCTGGAGATCATTCTCCGGGGCCTGGCGAGCTATCTGCCGGACGGTACCCCGGACGCCTGAATCAGCGGCCGCCCCCCGCCCGCGCCTTCGACGTGCCGAACGGCAGCGCACCGCCGCCGAGATGGGCCCGGATGCCGGCCCGCTCCACCGCGATCCGCTGGACACGGAGGTCCCCCGGCGTCTTCGGCAGCTGGAACGACAGGTCGAGCCGATCCGCGACGGGCGGATCGGGCCGGCCGGCGGCCACGTCGAACAGGTTGGCCTTCATCCGTGTACGCGGTTCCGGAGCGAGGCATCGGGCCGTCCGCCGGGCACGGAGCCGGTGGGCTGAGGGACCATGGAGGCAGAGCAGTGTTCCGCCTCCGGCTGCGAAGGAGGTCACCATGGCAGCCGAACCGCCCTTCGAGCCGTCCATCGGTCCTGTCCTGACGGTCTCGGCCGCCGACGTCCGGCTGCCCGAGCTGATCCTGGCCGGGGACGTCGGCGCCGAAGCCCTGTGCGACCTCGAGGAGGTGCTCGGGGCCCCGCCGCTGCACACGGCCGCCGCCTGGACCGTCGACATGAGCCAGGTGACCAGCATCGACCTGGCCTGCGCCTACGCTCTCCTGCGCGGAGCCACGCTGCGCCCCGAACCCGCCGAACTCACCATTCGCGGCCCGCGCCGGGCCGTTCAGCGCACCCTCCGCGACGCCGGGCTCGACGTGGTGGCCGTCATCGAGGAGTAGGCCGCCCCGCGCGGGCTCCCCGGCGGCCTCGCCCGGCTCCCCATCGGTGATCCCCACCGATCCTGACCTTCCCCTCGCCCCCGTGCGCCGTTCGCTCCGGGGCATCGGCCAGGCGCGGACCCTCAGGGCTCATACCTCGCCGGTGCGGCGCACGCACTCGGTGACGACCGCGCGGAGGCTGTCCGTACGGGCCAGGATCGCGCGCTGGATCATCGCGCCGTTCCCGTGCTTCAGCAGGCCCGCGAGGGCGTCCTGGACGCTTCTGGCGTCGCCGTGGTCGTCCAGGGCGTCGCGTACGTGGTCGAACAGCGCGCGCACCACCGTCTCCGCCGGGGCGGGGCGCATGGTCAGGGGGTGCAGCAGGTGCTCCGTCAGACCGAACCGGGCGGCCTGCCAGGCGGCGAGCCGGACCAGGGAGGTGCCGAGCCGGGCCGGGGCTTCGCCCGCCTGCCACGCACGGGCGGCGGTCTCCACGAGGGCGCGGCACAGCAGGGCCAGCAGGACCGTGGAGTCCGGGTCGAGGCAGACGTCGGCGACCCGGATCTCGACCGTGGGGTACTGGGCGGAGAGCCGGGCGTCGAAGTAGATCATCCCCGCGTCCCGCAGAACCCCGGTGCCGACCATGTCCCGTACCTGCTCGTGGTACCGGTCGGCGGAGCCGAAGACGTCCGTCGGCCCGGCCGAGGGCCAGCGGCCCCACATCTGGCTGCGGTAGCTGCTGTACGAGCTGTCCTGGCCCTGCCAGAAGGGCGAGTTGGCGCTCAGTGCGAGCAGGACGGGGAGCCACGGGCGGATGCGGTCCAGTACGGCCACGCCCTCGTCGTCGGAGTCCACCGAGATGTGCACGTGACACCCGCAGGTGAGCTGGTCCGAGAGGGTCAGTCCGAAGCGGTCCGCCATCCAGCGGTAGCGCCGGTCGGGGGTCAGGGCCGGGCTGACCGGCAGGGGAGAGGTGCCGAGGGCGGCGACCGCCGCCCCCGTGTGCCCGGCGAGCCGCCCCGCCTCGGCGCGGCACCGGCGGATCTCGGCCGCGAGTTCTTCGGCCCGGGTCTGCGGCGCGGTGGCGAACTCCAGCTGCTGGCGTTGCAGCTCGTGCTCGAAGGCCTGCTCCCCGTCCGACCGGACGGCCCGGCCGACCTGCGCCAGCACCGCCGCCGCGACGGCCCGCGGCTCGCCGCTGTCCGCGTCCACCAGGAGGAGTTCCTCCTCCACTCCCACGCTGCGCACCCGGCCCGTCCTCCCTGCCCGGTCCCGGGACCGGCCCTCTTGCCTCGTGTCCACCGTGTCAGTCGCCGCCCGAGCCGGGTTCGGCCACCCGGCGACGGGCCTCGGCCTCGAGCTTGCCGGGGCCCACCGCGGCGGCCGTACCCTCCGCCTTCGTCCTGGCGGACCCCGTGACTACCTTGTCCCTGCCCTCGAAGAGGGCGTCCAGTCCCTCGCGCGCGACCTCGGCGGGGTCGTCCTTCTCCTGCCGGCCGACCTCCGTGTCGTCCATGCCGGCGCGGCGGAAGAACTCGGTCTCGGTGGGGCCCGGCATCAGAGCGGTCAAGGTGACGCCGCTGTCCTTCAGCTCGCTCTGCAACGCCTGGGTGAAGGACAGCACGAACGATTTCGACGCGTTGTACACCGCCTGGAAGGTGCCGGGCATCACGGAGGCGGCGGAGGAGGTGACGAGGATGCGCCCCCGGCCGCGGGACACCATCTCGCGCACCACCCGTTTGCCCAGGTGCACGGTCGAGCGCACATTGAGGTCGACGATCTCCAGCTCGTCCTCCAGGTCGGTCTCCGCGAACGGGCCGGTACGGCCCACGCCCGCGTTGAGCACCGCCACGTCGAGGGGACGGCCCGTCGCGCTGACCGCCGTCCACAGTCCCTCCGCCTGGTCGTAGTGGCGCAGGTCGGCCCGGACCGGCTCCACCGACGCCCCGGTCCCCGCCCGGATGTCCTGGGCCGCCTGCCGCAGCCGGGTGTCGTTCTCTGCGTTGACGACCAGGTCGTAACCGCGCTCGGCCAGCTGCCTGGCCAGTTCGAGACCTATACCGCTGGACGCCCCCGTGACCAGGGCGAGAGGCTTGGAATCGTTCATGGGCCGGGTCACTTCCTGTAGGCGGTTCGCCGCGAAGGGGGGCGCGCCTCGCGTATCTCCCGCAGTTCCCACATCGGCCGGCCCTGAACGGCCCGAGGGCACGGCGGCCCCGGACGAGGGCGTTTCCGTACTCCCCTCGGGGGGACTCGCAGTTCCGTGGCGGCCGGCCGCGCGCCGGCCCGGGGGAGGACGCGGCGCGCGCCCGCGGAGACCAAGACCGTGCTCCGCCGGTGTCAGCCGCACGTCGGTGGGCCCCACCGATCCCCGAGGAGGAGGCCGGACATGAGCGAGCAGACCCCCACCCCGTCCCAGGCGGAGGGCGAGCGGGAACCGGACCCGGAGACCGACGGCCGGTCCCGCCGCGCCGTCCACCGCGACGTGCCGCGCACCACGCCTTCGCAGGCCGAGGGGGAACGGATGCCGGAGGACGACGAGTAGCCCGTCCGGCTACCGGAGCGCGTGCACCGCGGCCGCGAACACCGGCGGCATCCGCGACGCCGCCGGCACGATGAGCCGGGCGGTGCACGGACGACCGCTCGCGGCCAGCAACGCCCTGGTCAACAGCCGGTGACGGCGTGTGACCAGCGTCCACTCCCGCTCGTACCGCTCCGGCCGCCCGGCCGCGAGGCACCGTACCGCGGCCTCGGCCGTCGCCAGGGCGAGCGCGATGCCCTCGCCGGTGAGCGCGTCCACGTAGCCCGCCGCGTCCCCGACGAGCAGCACCCGGCCCGCGACCCGGCGCCGCACCCGCTGGAGCAGCGGCCCGGCACCGCGCACCCGCGTGGCGGGAACCCCTCGCAGCGCGGCGGCGAGCGCCGGGAAACCGGCCAGGTGCTCGTCGTAGCCGCGCCGGAGCCGGCTCAGCACCGCGACCCCCACCAGGCCGTCGGCGACCGGGGTCACATAGGCCTCGCCCTGACCGGACCAGTGGACCTCCACGAAGTCCGTCCACGGGGCGAGGCGGTAGTGGCGGCGCAGTCCGTACCGGCCGCGGCTGCCGCCGGGCAGCTCCAGGCCGAGACGGCGGCGGACGGGGGAGTGCAGGCCGTCGGCGGCGATCAGCCAGCGGGCCGTGATCCCGGCGGCGGTCACACCGTCCCGCGTCTGGCGCACCTCGCCGACCTTGCCGGGCACGATCGGCACACCGAGAGCGAGGGCGCGCTCGTGCAGCGCGTGGTGCAGGGTCGTACGGCGCACGCCCAGCCCCGGCCGGTCGCGGAAGGGCGCCTCGGCGCGGCGGACGCCGTCCACGTAGCGGATGCCGCGCAGCTCCCGGCCCTCCGGTTCCACGCCGAGCTCACCGAGCGCGACGACCCCGCCGGGCATGACGCCCTCGCCGCACGCCTTGTCCACGGGCGCGGTGCGCGGCTCGACCACCACGGCGGTCAGCCCGGCCAGCCTCGCGTGCACGGCCGCCGCGAGCCCGGCCGGGCCGCCCCCGGCCACCAGCACGTCGATCACGCCGGAACCGGTGTGCCAAAGGCGGCCAGCGCGCGGTTCTCGCACCGCACGCGCACGGTCAGCACGGCGGCGTCCAGCACCGTGAAGGCCACGGCGGTCACCCAGGCGGTGTGCACCAGCGGCAGCGCCACCCCTTCGGCCACCACGGCCACGTAGTTCGGGTGCCGCAGCAGCCGGTACGGCCCCCGCGCCACCAGCGGCAGACCCGGTACGACGATCACGCGGGTGTTCCAGCGCGGCCCGAGGGTCCCGATGCACCACCACCGCAGCGCCTGGGCGCCCGCCACCACGGCCAGCATCGGCCAGCCCAGCGCGGGCACGAACGGCCTTTCCCCGAGCCACACTTCGAGCGGGCAGCCGAGCAGCAGCCCCACGTGCAGGGCGACCATCGCCGGATAGTGCCCGTCCCCCACCACGATCGCCCGCCGGGCCCTGCTCCACCGCTCGTTGCGCCGGGCCACGACGAGTTCACCGACCCGCTCACCCGCGACGGCCGCCATCAGCAGCGCGTACCAGACCATCTGTCCTCCTGTCGTGCTCACCAGCTCAGCAGCACCAGTTCGCAGGCCAGCCCCGGCCCGACGGCGAGCAGGAGGCCCGGAGTGCCGGAGGGTGGGCGGCGTTCGGCGAGGGTGTCGCGCAGGACGTGGAGGACGGAGGACGAGGACAGGTTGCCCGTCTCGGCCAAGTGCCGTCGGCTCAGGTCGAGTTCCTCGGCGGAAAGGTCGAGCGCCTCGGTGACGGCGTCCAGGATGCGCGGGCCGCCCGGGTGGCACACCCAGGCTGTCACGTCCTGCGGCTTCAGACCGTGGTCGGCCAGGAACTCCCGCACGTCGTCGGCGAGATGGTGCCGGAGCACCCGGGGGATGTCCGGATCGAGGACGACCTTGAAGCCCGAGTCCCCGATGTCCCAGCCCAGTACGTCCCCCGCGTCCGGGTACAGACGGCTGCGGGCGTCCACGATCGCCGGGCCGGTGGACACGCCCGCACGGTCCGCACCGCAGGCCACCACCGCGGTCGCGCCGTCGCCGAAGAGGCCGGTGGCGACCAGGTTGGCCGTCGAGGCGTCGCCCCGCTGGAAGGTGAGCGAGCAGAGCTCGACCGACAGCAGAACCGCCACCTGGTCGGGCCGCCCCAGCAGGAAGTCGTGCACGCGGGCCAGCCCGGCCGCGCCCCCGGCGCAGCCCAGTCCGAACAGCGGCACTCGCCGCAGGTCCGGCCGCAGCCCCAGCCGGCCCGCCACGCGCGCGTCGACGGACGGGACGGCGATGCCGGTGACCGAGGTGAAGACCAGCAGGTCCACATCGGCCGCCGACAGCCCGGCGGCGCGCAGCGCGTCCCTGATCACGCGGGCGCCCAGATCGGTGGCGGTGGTGACGAAGAGGTCGTTGGCGGCGCCGAAGCCGTCCAGGGTCTCGTACCGTTCGAGCGGCAGCGTCATGTGGCGGGCGCGCACCCCGGCGTTGCGGTGCAGCCGGTCCAGGACCCGGCGGTCGGCGCCCTCGGGCAGGCAGGCACGGGCCACCATGCCGGTGATCTCGGCCTGGGCGTAGCGGAACGGCGCGAGGACACCGTGCACGGCGGCGATCCGCGTCATGAGGCTCCCGTACTTCGACCGATCCGGATGGACTCAGCAGCCCTTCCCCGGACCGCAGGACCGGCACCAGAGATCGCCCGTCCGGCCGCTCCTGATCGTGACGTGCCGGGCGGACCCCTACGATCGCCGGGTGGCGACCCCCGAGCAGTCGACGATCCCGGCCCGCAAGGTCTCCGCCCTGGCCGGGTCCTGCCACCCCGGCCCGCTGGCGGTGGTGACCGTGCTGACGGCGGCGCTGGCCGTCTCGGCCGGTCAGGAACCGGGCCGCTGCCTGCTCACCACCGGGGCCGTGCTGACCGGCCAGCTCTCCATCGGCTGGTGCAACGACGCCTTCGACGCGCGCCGGGACCTCGCCACGGGCCGCCGGGGCAAGCCCGTCGCGAACGGCGCGATCGAGGCGCGCCAGGTCTGGACGGCCGCGTACGCCGCGCTGGCCCTGTGCGTGCCGCTCTCCTTCGCCTGCGGCTGGGCGGCGGGCGCCGCGCATCTGACCGCCGTCGCGGCCGCCTGGGCGTACGACCTGCGGCTCAAGGCGACCCGCTGGTCCTGGGCGCCGTACGCGGTGTCCTTCGCCGCGCTTCCGGCGTTCGTCACGCTGGGTCTGCCGGAGCGTCCGTGGCCGGCCTGGTGGGTGCTCGCCGCCGGGGCGCTGCTGGGCGTCGGGGCCCACCTCGGCGATGTGCTCCCCGACATCCGGGACGACCTGGCGACCGGCGTGCGCGGCTGGCCGCAGCGGCTCGGCCCCGACCGGGTACGGCTGCTGCTGCCGGTGCCGCTGGTCACCGCGTCCGCTCTGCTGGCGCTCGGGCCCGCCGGGCCGCCCGGCGCCCGGCAGGTGGCCGCGCTCGCCGGGGCCGGGCTGACCGCGGTGGCCGGGACGGTGCTGGGCCGCCGCCGCGAGCGGGCCGCGTTCGCGGCGGCGGTCGCGGTCGCGGTGCTCGACGTGACGCTGCTGCTGAGCGGCGGCGGGCTCGGAACCGGGGCATCCTGAGATCCGGGGAGGGGAAGCCGCATCCGAGCGCGGCCCCCGGCCCGAAGTACCGCACGTGTCGTCCGCTTCCCGGAGGTGGATCATGCCCGACTCACTGCCCCCGCCCGACTCACTGCCCCCGCCCGGCGAGACCCCGCCCGTCGAGGGGTCGACCGCAGAGGCCCATCCCGAGCGGCCGGACGGCGGTCCCTTCGAGCATCCCCGCGTCTGGCTGTCCCTCATCGTCATCGGATGTGCGCTGATCGCCGCGTTCTTCCTGGTCAGGATGATCGACCTGTGAGAGCCGCTCACTTCAGGCCGCTGAGCGCGATCCCCCGGACGTAGTGCCGCTGGAGGAGCAGGAAGAGCACCAGCACCGGCAGGATGCTCAGGACCAGGCCCGCCATCACGATCGGCATCGTGCGGGTCGGGTCGACGTGGTCCTGGAGCAGCTGGATGCCGACCGGAAGCGTCATCACGCCGGGGTTGGCGGTCGACACCAGCAGCGCCCAGATGTACTCGTTCCACGCGTCCACGAACGTCAGCAGCCCCAGGGTCACCATGACCGGCTTGGTCTGCGGCACGACGATCCGCCACCACACCGCGAACTCCCCGGCCCCGTCGATCCGCGCGGCCTCCAGCACCTCGTCCGGGATCGAGACCATGAACTGGCGCATCAGGAAGATCCCGAACCCGTTGACCAGGAACGGCATCGCCAACGCCACGATGCTCACGGTCAGCCCCGCACCGCCCCGCCCCAGCAGGTCGTTACCGCCTGCCAGTGGCCAGTGCACCAGGATCAGGAAGTGCGGGACGAAGAAGAGGAACGGCGGGAACATCATCGTCGACAGCACCAGCCGGAAGATGAAGTCCCTTCCGCGGAAACGGAGTTTGGCGAGCGCGTAGCCCGCGAGGGACGACGTCAGCAGGACCGACGCGTTGATCACGGTCGTGGCGATCACGCTGTTGCGGAACAGCAGCGGCAGGTCGAGCTGGTCGACCGCCGCCCGGTAGTTGGACAGGCCGAACGCCTCGGGCAGGAACCGGTACGGCAGCGTCCCGGCCTCACCCGGCCCCTTGAACGAGGTCATCACCATGTCGAGGAACGGCAGCACCGTGAGCACGGCGCCCGTCACGACCAGCAGGTACGACAGCCACGGGAAACGGCGGCGGATCACGCGTCCTCCCCCTTGCGCCGGAAGATCCACAACTGGGCCATGGTGACCGCGAGGACCACCACGAACAGCACGAAGGCGGCGGCACTCGCGGTGCCCCAGTCGCCGTAGGAGAACGCCTGCCGGTACATCTCCAGCGCGGCCACGTCGGTCGCGTCGCCCGGGCCGCCCTTGGTCATCACGATGATCAGCGCGAAGGACTGGAGCCCGGTGATGAACTGCGTGACGCACACGAACAGTAGCGCCGGCCGGAGCAGCGGCAGCGTGATCCGCCGGAAGACGGTCACCGGACCGGCGCCGTCCAGCGCGGCCGCCTCGTAGAAGGACTCCGGAATCGCCTTCAGCCCGGCGGTCAGGACGAGGATCGCCGTGCCGACCGACGCCCACGCCTGGACGACCACCACCGCGGGCAGTGCGGTGTCCGGATCCTGGAGGAACGCCACCGAGTCGAGCCCGACGGCGTTCAGGGCGCCATTGACCAGGCCGCCCGGCTCGTACATGTACTTCCACACATTGCCCACCGCGACCACGGTCGTCACGATCGGCAGCAGGTACAGGGTGCGCCACAGCCCCTGGAGGCGCAGGTTGCCGATGCAGGTGGCGACCAGCACCGAGCCCGCCAGCGCCAGGGCCACCGTGCCCAGCGCGAACAGCAGGGTGTTGGTGAGGACCGGGGCCAGGAACGTCGAACCGTCCGCGAGGAGGGCGGTGAAGTTGGCCAGGCCGGCCGGCCGGATGCCGGAGAGGTCGAACCCCGCCCAGCGGGACATCGACAGCAGCAGCGCGAAGCCGAGCGGCAGGACGAGGAAGACGGCGAAGAACAGCAGTACCGGCGCCAGGAACAGATAGGCGACGACGGCCTGATGGCGCCGGGCGCGGGCGCGGGGGCCCACGGCCGTCCGGGCCGGGGCGGCGGAGCGCGGACGCTCAGGACGCGCGGCCGTCTCCGGGGCCAGGGCGTTCACCATGAGCGCGACACCTCCTGGTCGACCTGGCGCCGGACGGTGCGCAGCGACTCGTCCACGGACTGCTGACCGGTCCACAGCGCCTCGACGTTCTTGCGCAGCAGCGACTTGGCCCGCTGCGCGCCCGGCACGTTCGGCTCCGGCACCGCGTACTCCAACGCGTCCAGGAACGGGCGCAGGTTGGGGTCGCCGCCCTTGCCGAGCAGCGTCCGCATGTCGTCGGCGCGGCCGGTCAGGGAACCCACCGACACCTGGAGGGCGCTCATCCGGGTCGCCCCCGCCCCCTCGCCCACGCCCACCCGGTCGGTGTTGAGCCAGCGCAGGAACTCCCACGCCTCACCCGGGTGCCGGCTGGAGGCGTTGACGCCCATCATGAACCCGGTGGCCAGGGTGGCCGGCCTGTCGCCCGGCTCGGGGACGGGTACCGGGGCCACGGCCACATCCCGGTAGGAGTCGCCCATCTGGGACTTCAGACTGCCGGTCCACCATCCGGCGCTGATCACCATCGCCACCTGACCGGACTGGAACGCCTTGTAGACGTTGACGCCGGGCTCGCTCGCCCCTCGGCTGACGAGACGGTGTTCCAGGTCCAGCACGGCGCGGCCGGCCGGCGAGTCGATGGCGGTGCGCCTGCCGTCCCCGGACACGAACGTGCCCCCGGCCGCGTTGAGCAGGGCGAGGGTCTGACCGACCGTGGTGGAGTCGTCGTAGGCGGAGAGGCCGAATCCCTGGACCAGGGTGTTGCCGTACCGGTCGCGCCGGGCGGTGCGGTACGCGGTGTCCTCCAACTCCCCCCAGGTGCGCGGGGGACGGTTGACGCCGGCCTCGCGGAGCAGACGCCTGTTGTAGTAGAGGGCGTACGTCTGGGCCTCGGTGGGATAGCCGTACACCGTCCCGCCGGCCGACGCGGAGCCGACCGCCGCCGCGCCGTAACCACGGGTGATCTCCGCCGCGTCCTTCGGCGGGGCGGGGCGCAGGACACCGGCGCGGACGAGCTGGCCGGTCCACAGGCAGTAGGGCTGGAGGATGTCGGCGCCCTGACCGGCCGCCTGCCGGACCATGAACGTGGTCAGCAGATCGTCGAACTCCACCGCCTTGGTGCGCACCTTGACCCGGTCGTGCGTGGCGTTCCACTCGTCCACCGGGCCCTGCAGGGCCGCCTTCAGCTCCCCGCTCGCGTAGTGGGAGAGCAGGGTGAGGACGATCGGGTCGCCGGGTCGTCCGGTGCCCTGGTGCGGCCCGGCGCAGCCCGCCGCGAGGAGGGCCGCGGCGAGCGCGAAGCGGCGGCGGCTCGGCCCGGACGGTGCGCCCGTCACCGGCCCGCCTCCCGGCGCAGCACCCGGAACACCCGCGTCGTACCGAATCCGGTCCGGCGGTACAGACGGGCCGCCGAGGACCGGTGATCGGTCCACAGGAACCACGCCGACCCCGCGCCCAGCGCCCGCATCCGCTCCAGGACCAGGTGCAGCAGCACGGTGCCGAGCCCGGTGCCGCGCATCTCGTCCAGCACCCCGAAGGGGCCGAACCGCTCCACGGCCGACTCGTACGTGCCGTGCATCGCCCAGCCCACCAGCCGGCCGGAGGGGTCCCGCGCCACCACGATCCGCTCCAGCGGGGCGCCGTTCAGCAGGCACGCCCGGATCGCGCGTGCCCAGTCCGGGACGAAGTGGACGGCGGCCAGAGCGAGGAGCGCGGGCAGGTCGTCGTCGGTGGGGGTGCCGAACGCGTAACCCCGCGAGGTCAGTTCGGCGATCCGGTGGCCGACCTCCGCCGGAAGGGCGTAGCCGGTCAGCGGGCGGTCCATCGCCACCGCCTCGTCCACGACGCGGAAGCCCAGGGACTCCAGCAGCGCGGCCGCTTCCGGGTACGTCCCGGCGTCCAGCCCGGGCAGGAAGTAGTTCGGGGTGTACGGGGCGAAGTCGACGCGGGTGCGGCCGTGGGCGAGCAGCCAGTCCAGGGCGTCGGTCAGCAGCTCGCGGCCCACCCCGCGTCTGCGGGCGGCCGGGTCGACGAAGAAGAAGGGGAGCCAGCCCTGTTCCGGTTCCAGGTCGGTGCCGGACATGGGAGTCAGCCGCCGGACCGCGTAGGCCGCCCCGACGAGGCGCCCGTCCTGCACGGCGACCCGGAGGCCGGCCGGGTCGAAGTTGGCGTCGAGCAGCACCAGGGACCGGAAGCGGTCCGCGGTGACGGGGTCGGCGGGCGCGCTGCGGCACCACGCCTCCACCAGCGGCGCACCGTCGCCCGCCCGGAACCCGCGGATCGCGGTCCGGGACCTCGTGGTGGGATCGGTCATCGGCGTCCTTCCGTCTCAGGGGTAGAGCAGTACGTCCTCACCGGCCCACCGGCCGGGCGGGGCGGGCGGCTCGCACAACGGCAGCGGGTCCTCACCCGCGTCGACCGTCCGGCGCAGGTCGCCGGAGCCCCAGAGGCGGTCGATGACGTCCCCGGACCAGGCGAAGTCCTCCGGGTACAGCCGCCGCAGCGTGCCGAGCACGGCGACGGCGGTGCGTACGGGCGTGAAGGCCTCGCGGTCCGTGACATGGAGCTGGACCCCGCGCACGGGTCGTCCGGCGTGCTTGTCGAAGGTCGGCACGTAGCGCACCTCCCTGAAGCGCACGCCGGGCAGACCGAGTTCGGCGAGGGCGGGAGCGAAGCGGGTGTCGACGTACGGGGCGCCGACGGTCTCGAAGGGCTGAGTCGTTCCCCGGCCCTCGGAGACGTTGGTGCCCTCGAACAGGCAGGTGCCGGGGTAGACGACGGCCGTGGCGTACGTCGGCATGTCGGGGGAGGGCGCGGTCCAGGGGAGACCGGTGGCCTCCGCGTCCATCCTCCGCTGCCAGCCCGTCATCCTGATCACCGTCAGGTCGACCTGCCGTCCGGCCACCTCGGCCACGGCCGATCTGTTGAGGGACCAGGCGAGCTCGCCGCAGGTGAGCCCGTGCCGGATCGGCACCGGCGCCCGCCCGACGAAGCTCGCGTACGCCGGGTCCAGCACCGGACCCTCACTGACGAGCCCGCCCAGCGGATTCGGCCGGTCGGCCACCACGAACCGCACGCCGGTGCGCGCGGCCGAGACCATCAGGTCGAACATCGTCCAGACGTAGGTGTAGAAGCGCGCCCCGACATCCTGCAGGTCGTACACCAGCGCGTCCACGCCGCTGTCGATCAGCAGCTCGTCCAGCCGGTCGCCCTCGCGGCGGTACGTGTCGTGGACCGGCAGCCCGGTGGCCGGGTCGATCTCGTCCGGCTCGCCCAAGCCCGCCTGAGCGGTGCCGTACAGCCCGTGCTCGGGGCCGAACAGCGCGGTCAGATTCACTCCCGCCTCCACCAGCGCGGGTGCCGTCGGGCGCAGGTCGGGGAGCACACAGGCGTGGTTGGTCACGAGCCCGAGCCGGCCCGGCCCCGCTAGCCCGGGCACCTCGCACAGCCGGGCGATCCCGGTCGTCACGTCGATACGGCCGTCCGCAGCGCTCATTCTTCGCCCCTTGGAGGAAATCCTCTTGAATGTCCCGGAATTGGGCAATGCTGCGGACCCTACTCCCGGTACCCGCGCCCCCCTGGCGACGACGTTCGCCCGTCAGGGTGGAAACCCGTTCGACTCCGCTGGTCAAACGGCCGATCATCAGCTCATGCCACTGAGAGAAACCCTCGCCCGGGTCGACGAGGACCTGGCCGCCGGCCGCGTCCCCGTCGCGCGACAACGTCTGCGTGGACTGGTGTCGTCGTTCCCCCACGATGCGGCGCTCCGCCGCCGCCTCGCCGAGGTGTACCGCCTGTACGGGGAACCCGCCCAGGCGGGCCGGTGGATGTACCTGGAGGAGGACCGCGACGCCGGGGAGACCGCCGCCTTCGAGGCTCGCTACCGGACTCCCGCGCGGCGCAGGGCGGCGCTCGGCTGGACCGGCCCCGACTCGCTCGCCCCGACGGACTTCGCCAGGGACCAACTGGCGGCGCTCGCCTCCGTTTCCCCGGAGAGCGAGGAAGGCTCCGGACATCGGGACGCCGCGGGCTCGGCCGCCGCCGCCGGGTGTCTGATACTGGCCCTCGCGTTCCTGGCCGTCTGGGTGGCCGGTGTCATCGCCCTCTTCCGGTGACGGCCCGTGGTTGGCTGGAAAGTGTTGCTCCATCAAGAGATTGACGAGTCATCAGAACATGGGTGACGCCACCCCGGTGGTGCACCACCGGGGGCGCAACAGGTCTTTCCGGGCCCGGCAACGGCGGTGAAGGGTGCTCAGCCCCTCTATCACGCCCCGTGGCCGCGATGATCGCTTCGCGACGACTTCAGGTCCGCGGGCTCGGGAGGGGCCATTCGGAACTCGGCGCACTCCGGTGTGACTAGCATGTGGGCGTAACCGGACTGGAAGATCGCCTTCCTCCGGGGTGGCGGCTACCGGACCCGCGATCGAGGCGTTCGGTCGCCGAATCTTCTGCTCGCAGACCGAGGGACCGCGGAATGTCAGTTCCTGCACCGTCCGTTCAACACCGCTCGACGGCCGTTCAGCGCGGTTCGTGGGCGGTGCCCGTGACCGTGGTGGCGCTGACCGCCGTCGCGGCCGCCGTCGCGGTCCGGGCGGCTCCGTCCGGCACCCGCGGGTGGACCCTGATCGTGGCCGGCGCGGGCTGGGCGGGCGTCGCCGTGGCCGTGCTCGCCTGGCACCTCCTCCTCGGCCGTGCCAGGCGCGCCGCCGCCGCCCAGGCCGCCGAGAACGACCGGCTCCGCGCGCAGGCGCAGCAGACGGCCGCGCAGACGGGTCACCTGGTCAACGTGACGCTGCCGTCCCTGCACAATCTGGTGCTGAACGGCAGCGGCGCCGCCGACGCGCTCGCGGGCGTGTCGATGCCCAACGACCAGAACCTGCGCCGGCTCGCCCAGCTCTCCGCCGGTGCCCTGGAGCAGGCCGTCGGCCGGGCGGCCGCAGCCGACGAGGAGTCCCGGCAGATCCAGGAGGCGCTCGACGAGGTGCTGGCCGAGGCGGAGCGGCTCGGCAGGGAGACGCTTCCCGCAGCCGTCGCCCGGCTCGCCGAGGGCCGCTCGGCCGACACCGTCCTCGGCGAACTCGTGCTGCCCCGGATGCCGTTGATGCACGAGCTGGGCGAGCTGTTCGTCCGCGAGCTGGCGCGCAGCGAGCGGCGCGCGGGCGGTGCCCGGATCGCCTCCACCAAGGCGCTCAGCCGGGTCCAGGCCAAGGCGGTCAGCATGCTCGCCGACCTGCGGGCGATGCAGGACGAACACGACGGCAAGATGCTCGGCGACCTGATGCGGCTGGACCACAAGACCTCCCAGCTCGTGCTGATCGCCGACCGGCTGGCACTGCTCATGGGCGGCAAGACCAGCCGTACCTGGAACAAGCCGATCCGGATGGAGAGCATCCTCCGGGGCGCCATCGGCCGCATCGCCGCCTATCAGCGAGTCCGGCTGCACTTCACCTCCCAGGCCGCGATCTCCGGTTTCGCGGCCGAAGGCGTGATGCACCTCCTCGCCGAACTGATCGACAACGCGGCCAACTTCTCCCCGCCCACCGACGAGGTGCACGTCTACGTCGAGGAGCACCGGGCCGGGATCGTCGTCACCGTCGAGGACAGCGGACTGACCATGTCCGAGGCGGCGATGCGGCACGCCGAGGGCGCGGTGGCCGGCAGCATGGCCGACCTCGCCTCCCTCCAGGGCACCCGGCTGGGGCTGGCCGTGGTCGGACTGCTCGCCCTCAAGTACCGCGTCAACGTCAGCTACCGCCCCTCCTCGCGCGGCGGCACCGGCGTGGTCGTCCTGCTGCCCCGGCACCTCATCGCGCAGCAGCGCGACCCGTGGCCCGCCCAGCGGGAGGCGGCCCGGACGGGCACCGTCCGGGCGGTCCCGGCGCCCGAGGCGCCGACGCCCGCCCCGGCCCCCGTCGCCGCGACGCCCGTCCGCCCCGATCCCCCCGTGACCCTTCGGGAAGTCCCCGGCCGGCCACGGCACGAGCCGCCCGCCGCCGCGCCCGCCTCCGCCACCCCGAACGGCCTGCCCGTGCGCAAGCCCGGCCGCACCATGAACGAGGCCGAGCGAGCCCAGCGCCCCACGGGTGAGCCCACCACGCCCCGCAAGCGGCCCGTGCACGACGTCGGCTCCCGCTTCGGCGCCTTCCACCGCTCGCGCCAGGGCGACACCCTGGGCGGCCGCCCCGCACCCGAGCCGCCGACCACCGGCTGACCCCCCAAGCCCCCGCCGGGCCCGCGCCCGGCAGCCACGACCCCCTCGTGCCCATGAGATTGGAGGAACGGGCCGGTGACCGGACAACCGGACACCACCGTCCCATCACCCATCATGCAGACCACCGACAACAGCCTCGTCTGGCTGCTGCAGAACCTGCTGGAGCAGACCCCCGGTGCCCGGCACGCCCTGGTGCTCTCACGCGACGGCCTCAAGCTCTGCTGGACCCCCGACCTGGCCGCGGATCAGGCCGACCAGCTCGCCGCGATCTGCTCCGGCCTGCAGGCCCTGTCCCACGGCGCGTCCGTGGAGTTCGGGGACGGCTCCGGTGGTGTGCTGCACGCCATGACCGCCTTCCACGGCGGCCTGCTGTGCATCGTCGGCGCCGGCGAGGGCGCGCACCTCGCGGTGGTCGCCGCCGAGGACGCCGACCCCGGCCGCCTCGGCGAGGAGATGACCGGGCTGGTCGACAAGATCGGCGAGCATCTGCGGGCCGCGCCCCGGCAGCCGTTCCAGGGGAGTACCCGGCCGTGACCCGCAAGCCGGTGGACACCGGTGCCCCCGACCGGCTGTACACGGTCACCAACGGACGCAGCAGCGTCGACGACACCCTGGACCTGGTCACGCTCATCGTCGCGGAGTGCCAGCCGGCCACGGGCATGCAGTCGGAGCACACCCGCATCCTGGCCCTGTGCCGGCACCCCACGTCGGTGGTGGAGATCTCCGCCGAGCTGGAACTGCCGATCACCGTCGTCCGCATCCTGCTGGCCGACCTGCTCGACACCGGCCGGATCACCGCACGGCACCCACCCGTGAACCCCTCGCTCCCCGACCCCGCCCTTCTCGAGGAAGTGCTCCATGGGCTCCGCAATCTCTGAGCTGCCCGCGCACCGCACGCCACTGGCCGACGCGGCGGAAACCGGGCTGAAGATCGTCGTCGTGGGCGGCTTCGGCGTCGGCAAGACCACGCTCGTCCGCTCCGTGAGCGAGATCCGGCCGCTGAACACCGAGGAGGTGATGACGCAGGCCGGTGTCGGCATCGACGAGACCAGCGGCGTCGCCGCCAAGTCGACGACCACCGTCGCCTTCGACTTCGGCCGGATCAGCCTCAACGACACCATGGTGCTGTACCTGTTCGGCGCGCCGGGCCAGAAGCGCTTCTGGTTCCTGTGGGACCGGCTCTTCTCCGGCACCCTCGGCGCCGTCGTCCTCGTGGACACCCGCCGGATGGACGACTCCTGGTACGCGATAGACCGGCTGGAACACCACGGCACGCCCTTCGTGGTGGCCGTCAACCGGTTCGACGACGACGCGAGCCACTACTCCCTGGACGAGATCCGGCAGGCCCTCGCGCTCCCGGCCCACGTGCCGATGCTCGACTGCGACGCGCGGTTGCGGCAGTCGGGCAAGGACGTGCTGATCACTCTCGTGAACCATGTGTACACGCTGGCCACGGCCCAGGAGGCGACCCCGTGACCGAACCCGGCCCCCTCTCCGCGCACCCGGCACCGCCGCCCGGCTGCCCCGCGCACACCGACGCGGTGCGCCTGACGGGCCTGGAGTACCAGCAGACCCCGTCGCAGATGTACCGGGCGATGCGCCGCGAGCACGGCGCGGTCGCGCCCGTCCTGCTGGACGGCGGCATCCCCGCCTGGCTGGTGCTCGGCTACCACGAGGTCGCACGGGTGACCAGCCACGACGAGCTGTTCGCGCGGGACTCGCGGCGCTGGAACCAGTGGGACAACATCCCGCCGGACTGGCCGCTGATGCCCTTCGTCGGCTACCAGCCCTCCGTGCTGTTCACCGAGGGGGATGAGCATCGGCGCCGCGCCGGGGTGATCACCGAGGCGCTCTCCGGCGTGGACCAGTTCGAGCTGGCCCGTGACTGCGAGCTGATCGCCGACGAGCTCATCGCCCGGTTCGCGGGCAGCGGCCAGACCGAGCTGATGACGTCCTACGCGCACGCCCTGCCGATGCGGGCCGTGGTGCAGATGTGCGGTATGCCGATCTCCGGCGCCGACACCCAGCAGCTCGTGGACGACCTGCGGATCTCCCTGGACGCCGCCGAGGGCGACGACCCGGTGGCGGCCTACGGGCGGGTGGGCGAGCGGCTCGCGCGGCTGGTCAGGGACAAGCGGGCCGACCCCGGCAAGGACGTCACCTCGCGCATGGTCCTGCACCCGGCGGGGCTCAGCGACGAGGAGATCGTCCAGGACCTGATCTCGGTCATCGCCGCCGCGCAGCAGCCCACCGCCAACTGGATCTGCAACGCGCTGCGTCTGCTGCTCACCGACGAGCGGTTCGAGCTCAGCGTGTCCGGCGGCCGGGTCAGCGTGGGCGAGGCGCTCAACGAGGTGCTCTGGCTGGACACGCCCACCCAGAACTTCATCGGCCGCTGGGCGGTACGGGACACCCAGCTCGGCGGGCGCCAGATCCGGGCGGGTGACTGCCTGGTCCTCGGGCTCGCCGCCGCCAACACCGACCCGAGTCTGTGGCCCGAGGGCCACGTGGGCGCGGAGAACGCCGCGCACCTGTCGTTCAGCAACGGCGAGCACCGGTGCCCGTACCCGGCGCCGCTGCTCGCGGACGTCATGGCGCGCACCGCCGTGGAGACGCTGCTCGAGCGGCTTCCCGACCTGGTGCTCGCGGTGGACCCGCACACGCTTACCTGGCGGTCGTCCATCTGGATGCGGGGGCTGACCACCCTTCCGGTGCGGTTCACCCCGGTCGACGGATAGCCGGTGGCCCGCTGGGCCCCGAGCGGAGGGGGCCCAGCGGTGCGCGGGTCAGGCGGCGGGGGTGAACCGCACCGGGAGCGCCTGGGGTCCGCGGGTGAACACGCCCTGCTCCACCGGGTCGAAGCCGTCGGCGAAGCGCAGGTCCGGCATGGCGTCCAGCAGTTGGGCGACGCCGATCTCCACCTCCGCCTTCGCGAGCAGCGCGCCCACGCAGAAGTGCCGGCCCAGTGCGAACGCCAGGTGGTCGGCGGCCGCGGAGAAGGCGTTGGTGGCGGTGAGGTCCTCGCGGAAGATGTCGAACCGGTCGGGCTCGCGGTAGCGGTTCTCGTCGCGGTTGGCCGAGCCGATCAGGCAGGTGACGGTGACACCCGCCGGCACGGTGCCGCCGCTGAGCTTCACCTCGGTCGCGGACTGCCGCATGATCATGTGCACCGGCGGGGTGAAGCGCAGGGTCTCCGCGAACGCCCGCGGGATCAGGCTGTGGTCGGCCCGGACGGCGGCGAGCTGGTCGGGGTGGCTCAGCAGGTTGGCGAAGATGCTGGCGATCGCCTTGTCCGTGGTCTCACCGCCGGCGGCGAGCAGCAGGCTGCAGAACGCCTTGATGTCCTCGTCGCTCATCCGCACCCCGTCCACCTCAGCGGCGCACAGCACCGACAGCAGGTCGTCGCCGAGGCTCTCGCGGCGCTCGCGGATGATCGGCAGCATGTACTCCGCGAACTCCACCCGGGTGCGCTCGCCGGCCGCGGCGACCTCCTGGTCGCCGGACAGGTTGCCGAGGAAGGCGATGACGGCCGTGTACCAGCGGTGGAAGCGGGCGTGGTCGGCCTTGTCCAGGCCCAGCATGTCCGCGATCACGTTCACCGGGAACCGGGTCGCGTAGTCGGTGACGAGGTCGGCGGAGCCGGAGTGCCTGAAGGCGTCGATCAGTTCGCGAGAGTTGCGCTCGATGACGGGCAGGAACTTCTCCTGCAGGTCCCGGCCGCGGAAGGCGGGGGCGACCAGGGCCCGGCGCACGGCATGCTCACGGCCGCTGAGCTGGAGGATCGTCCTGCCGTGGACCGGCTCGATCTGCCAGTCGTAGTTGTCGGTGGTGAACTCGGAGTCCTTGTCCTTGAAGACGCGCTCGACGTCCTCGTAGCGCGAGACGATGTAACTCTGCGTCGCCTCGTGCCAGATGAGCGGCGCGGACTCCCGCATCAGCCGGTAGGCCGGGTACGGGTCCGCCGCGAACTCGGGCGAGAGGATGTCGGGTATCTGTGCCGCAGTCGTCATGATGCTCCGTCGAGACCGGGAATGGCGTGTTCCGTAAGGTTATTGATCAACCGTCAGCCATAACAGCCCCCTGAGGCTTCGAGCGGGGCGCGGTTCGCGGCTTGGCCGGATACCGGTCGTCCTGAAAACCGGGTGCGAGGTCTGTTCCACGGCTTCCGTGTCCGGATCCGGACGTTACGGCAGCGGGTTACGGGCGAAAACGGGGCGCACGGTCGGCGCACGGGTGCGTGGGCCGGAGTCGGATGCGCTCAGGTGAGAGCGGGTCGGCGCATGCGCAGATCGGCCGGATCAGCCTGTGTCATATGCGATCGAACCGCCGCAGTCCTGGCGTCTGCTGGCCAATTGCTCGACACCGAAAACGTTCAGGCATATGCCAAAGGCAGCACGAGAGGTTATTGCGCACTCTATTACCCATCGGTAATCGATCGATCGAGTACCTTCGCTCGTGGACTTTCCCTTAGTGTGATGAGTGTGAATGAACAGGGTCCGGGCAGTCTGGTTCCTACCGGCCGCTCGGGACTGTCATCTCGGGGGTGGAGCGACTTGCTCCTCCGTTCGATCTGACGCACTGTGGCGGATCGAACGAGCAGTCCGGGAGCCGTGGGAAGGGAATGCGTGGCGACTCGGAGAAACAAGCCGATGTACGTGCTGCCAAGGGGGGCGTCGTGATCAATCCTTTTGACGATGAATCGGGCAGGTTCCTGGTGCTCGTGAACGATGAGGGCCAGTACTCGCTCTGGCCGGCGACGCTCGCCGTGCCGGGCGGCTGGCGGGTCGAGGGCCCGGAGGGGTCGCGCCAGGAGTGCCTGGACGCGATCGAGGGCCGGTGGACCGACATGCGGCCCGCCAGTCTGGTGCGGGCGATGGCGGCCGAAGGATAGGTCGGCCCGCGGCCCCGGCCCGTCCGGGGTGTCATGCCTGGTCGTACGGTATCTCGCCGCGATGTGACCCCCTGGGCGCCGCTCTCGCCCCGGGAGGCCGTCGGGCCGGTGCGCCGTACGACCGTCAACGCCGGCGAGACGCTCGCGCCGGTTCCCGTTCCCGCTCGCGGGGGTCCCGGCGGCCTGCCCGGCCGCAGGGTTGACGCGCGTGGATGCGACGGGCGCTCGTGCGCCGGTAATCGGAAGTGCGGATGGGCGCGGCCGTGTTCGACATCTCGGATCCGCACTTTCTTCTTTTCACCGTCACAGGAACGTCATGGGGGCGAACCGCCGTGCGCGGGCTCCTTTGCCCCGGCATTCCTCACCGTCCCCGGAACCTCTCCCCAAAGGTTGATCTCGCATGCCTGAATACCGCTCGGCCGCGTTCGCCGCGACGCCCGACGAATCGTTCGAACTGACCACCGCACAGCAGGGTGTGTGGTACGGGCAACTGGTCGATCCGGACAGCCCCAAATACAACATCGGGGAATGCCTGGAGATCCGTGGCGGCCTCGACGAGGAGTTATTCGCCGTCGCTGTGGACCGTGCGGTCCACCTCCACGACAGCTTTCACCTGGAGTTCGTCACAGAGGGTGAAACGATTCGTCAGCGGGTGGTCCGCCCCGGTCCGGACGCCCCGAGCCGGCTCCACCGGGTGGATCTGAGCGGTGAGGCGGAGCCGACCGCCGCGGCCGAGCGGTACATGGCCGACGACATGGCCACCGTCGACCGCCTCACCGCCCCCCGGCACCACTTCGCGCTGCTCCGGCTCGGCCCCGCACTGCACTACTGGTACATCCGCTACCACCACATCGCCGTCGACGGCCTCAGCGGCGCCCTCTTCGCCCGCACCGTCGCCGACCTCTACAGCCGTGCCGTGCGGGGCGATTCCACGGAGGAGATCACCGCAGCACCCCTGCGCGACCTGGTCGACGAGGAGGCCGCCCACCGCGCCTCCGGCCGCACGGAGGCCGACCGCGCCTACTGGACCGGCCGCTTCACCACCCCGGCCGGGGACACCTCCGGCGACGGGACCCGCGCCGCCGCACCCCTCGTCCGCCGCCGCACCGACGCCCCGGCCCCGGGCGACGCCTCCGACGCACCGGTGGAGCTGCACTCCGGCGACACCCTTCCGGTCACCGTCCTGGAGGAGCTGCGCCGGCTGGCCGGGGACAGCCGCACCACCTGGACCGCCGTCGTCGTCAGCGCGATCGCCGCCTACGTCGCCCGGGTCACCGGCACGAACGACGTCCGGATCGGCCTCGCCTCCCACGGACGGCACGCGGGCCTGCGTCACATCGTGGGCATGACGTCCAACATCCTGCCGCTGCGCCTGGCCGTGACCCCGGACATGACGGTCGGCGCGCTGGTCCGCGCGGTCGCCGCCGAGATGCGCGGCGCGATGCGCCACCGCCGCTTCTCCCGCGAACAGCTCGCGCGCGAGCTGAACGTGGCCGACGGCGGGGCCCGCCTCACCGACGCCGTCGTCAACATCATGGGCTTCGAGTACGGCCTCGACTTCGGTGGCAGCCCCGCCACCTCCCGGCTGCTGTCCATCGGCCCGGTGGACGACATCTCCCTCTTCGTCTCCGAACGATCCGAGGGGCAGGGGCCGTTGATCGGCTTCGACACCAACCCGGAGCTGTACCACCCGGACGACGTCCGGCTGCACCAGCACGCCGTGATCTCCTTCCTCACGGCCCTGGCCGGGGCGGACGCCGAAACCCCGCTCGCCGACATCCGGTTGCTCGACGACACCGCCACCGCCGAGATGCTCGCGCAGGGACGCGGGGGCGAACTCCCCGCCGGGGAGAACACGCTCCCGCGGGCGTTCGCCGCGCAGGTCCGCCGCACCCCGGACGCCCCGGCCGTCGTCGCCGGCGCGCACACCCTCACCTACCGTGAGCTGGCCGAGGCGGCCACCGCCCTGTCCGGCGCGCTGAACGGCTGGGGCGTGGGTGCCGAGGACGGCGTGGGCGTACTGGTGGACCGCTCGGCCGCCGTGGTGACGGCCACGCTCGGCGCGGTGGGCGCCGGTGCCGCGTACGTGCCGATGGACGCCGCGTGGCCCGCCGAGCGGCTCGAGCGCGTCGCTGCGACCGCCGGGGTCCGCGCCCTGGTCGTGGACGCGGCCAACGCCGGCACGGACTGGGTCGAGGAGCGGGCCGCCACCCTTCCCGTCCTCGTCGTCGACGAGCGCGGTGGCCTCCTCCGGGGCGCCCCCGAACGGCCCGGAACCCCGAGCGAGGTGGAACGGAGCGACCGCCTCGCCTACGTGATGTTCACCTCCGGCTCCACCGGCCTCCCCAAGGGCGTCGGTGTCACGCACGGCGACGTGCTCGCGCTGGCCGCCGACTCGGCCTGGCGGGACGGCGTCCCGGACGCGGTGCTGATGCACTCCGCGTACGTCTTCGACGCCTCCACCTTCGAGATCTGGGTGCCGCTCCTCAACGGCGGCCGGGTGGTCGTCGCACCCCCCGGCGGCCTGGAGCCGCGCGTCCTTGCGGACATGACGCAGCGGCACGGGGTCACCTCGCTGTTCCTGACGACCTCGCTGTTCAACCTCGTCGCCGAGACCGACCCGGCCGCCTTCGCCGGACTGCGCCTGGTCGCCACCGGCGGTGAGGCGGCGGCCCCCGGCCTGACCCGGCGGGTCGCCGAGGCCGCCCCCGGCACCCGGGTGCTGAACGTCTACGGCCCCACCGAGACCACCACCTTCGCCACCCGCCACCAGGTCACCGCCGGCACGGCCGGCGTCCCCCCGATCGGACGCCCCCTCGACGGCATGAACGCCTACGTCCTCGACGACCGCCTGCGCCCGGTGCCGCCCGGCGTGGTCGGCGAACTGTACGTCGGCGGCCCGGGCGTCGCCCGCGGCTACCTGGGCCGCGCCCGGCTCACCGCCGCCCGGTTCGTGGCCGACCCGTACGGCGCGGACGGCGCCCGGATGTACCGCACCGGCGACCTCGCCCGCTGGACCGGCGACGGCGACATCGAGTACGCCGGACGCGTCGACGGGCAGGTCAAGCTGCGCGGGTTCCGCATCGAGCCCGCCGAGATCGAGAACACCCTGCTCGCCGACCCCGCCGTACGCTCCGCGCGCGTCCTGGTCCGTGAGGACGCGCCCGGCGACCCGCGCCTCGTCGGCTACGTCGTACCGGAACCCGGCACCGCCCCGGACGCCGCCGCGCTCGCCCGTACCGTGGGCCGGGCGCTGCCCGCTTACATGGTGCCGTCGGCCTTCGTCCTGCTCGACGCGCTGCCCCTCAACGCCAACGGCAAGCTCGACCACCGTGCCCTGCCCGCCCCCCGCGCCGCCACGGCCGCCGGGCGTGCCCCGCGCACCGCTCACGAGGAGGTGCTGGCGGGCCTGTTCGCCGACGTGCTCGGCCTGGACGCGGTCGGCGTCGACGACGACTTCTTCGCCCTCGGCGGCCACTCCCTGCTGGCCACCCGCCTCACCGGCCGGGTCCGCGCCGCGCTCGGCGCCGAACTCGACCTGCGCACCCTCTTCGCGCACCCCACGGTCGCCTCGCTGGCCGCCGTGCTCGACACCTCCGGCGAGGCCCGCCCCGCGCTCGTCCCGCAGGACCGCCCCGGCACCGTGCCGCTCTCCTTCGCGCAAGCGCGGCTCTGGTTCCTCAACCGGGCCGAGGACTCCGGCGACACCTACAACGTGCCGCTCGTCCTCGACCTCGAAGGCCCGCTGGACACCGACGCCCTGCGCGGCGCCCTCGCCGACGTGGTGGCCCGGCACGAGAGCCTGCGCACCGTGTTCGCGGAGGAGGACGGGGTCGCCCGCCAGATCATTCTGGACGCCGCGCACGCCGCGGAACTGGTCCCGCTCGCCGTGGAGGAGCCCCCGGCCCGGGCGGACGCCGAGGTGTGGGCCGAGGAGGCGGTCGCCCGGCTGGCCGGTGCCCCCTTCGACCTGGCCGGGGGCGTCGCCTTCCGCGCCGGACTGCTGCGGCTGCGTGCCGACCGGCACATCCTGGTCCTCGTCCCGCACCACGTCGTCGCCGACGGCTGGTCCCTCGCCCCGCTCAGCCGCGACGTCGGCGCCGCGTACCGGGCCCGGCTGGCTGGGGAGGACACCCCCGACTGGCCCGCGCTGCGGGTGCAGTACGCCGACTACGCCCTGTGGCAGCGCGAGCTGCTCGGCGAGGACGGCGATCCGGGCAGTCTCGCCGGGCGGCAGCTCGCCTTCTGGCGCCAGGCGCTGCACGGCGCCCCCGACCTGCTCGAGCTCCCGCTGGACCGGCCGCGCCCGGCCGTCCCGAGCCACCGCGGTGGCGCGGTGCCCTTCCAGCTGCCCGCCGACGCGCACACCGCGCTCGTCGGGCTGGCCCGCGCGGCCGGCTGCACCCCCTTCATGGTGCTCCAGGCCGCCCTCGCGGTCACCCTGGGCGCCCACGGCGCCGGCGAGGACATCCCGCTCGGCACCGCCGTCGCCGGGCGCGCGGACGAGGCGCTGGACGACCTGGTCGGCTTCTTCGTCAACACGCTGGTGCTGCGCACCGACCTGTCCGGCGACCCGACGTTCCGGGAACTCCTTGGACGGGTAAAGGAGTTCGACCTCGCGGCGTTCGGCCACGGGGACATCCCGTTCGAGCGGCTCGTGGAGGCGGTCAACCCCGAGCGGTCCGGCGACCACCACCCGCTCTTCCAGACCATGCTGGTCCTCCAGAGCCAGGAGCGGGCCGGGATCGACCTGCCCGGCATCGTCAGCCGCGACCGCTCCGGGCACACCGGGATCAGCAAGTTCGACCTGACCTTCTCGCTCACCGAGAACGCCGCCTCGGCCGGCCGGTCCGATTCCGCGCGGGGCATCGGCGGCTACCTCGAGTACGCCACCGACCTCTTCGACGAGGCCACCGCCCGCGACCTGTGCGACGGGTTCGCCCGCGTCCTCACCGAAGCCGTCCGGCACCCCGACCGGCGCCTCGGCGACCTCGACCCGCTCGGCCCCGGCGAACGCGACCGCCTCCTCGCCCAGGGCCACGGCACCCGACGCCCGCTCCCCGCGGTCACCGCCCCGGAAGCGGTCCGCGACTGGGCCGCCCGCACCCCGGACGCCACCGCCGTACGGGACGCGGAAACCAGCCTCACCTACGCCGAACTCGACTCCCGCGCCGACGCGTTGGCCCACACGCTGCGCGAGCGCGGAGCGGGACGCGAGACGCTGGTCGCGCTCGCCCTGCCGCCGTCCGCCACCACCGTCGTCGCCATGCTGGCCGTCCTGCGCGCCGGTGCCGCCTACCTGCCCGTGGACCCGCGCTACCCGGCCGTCCGCATCCGGCACATGCTCACCGACGCCCGCCCGGTCCTGCTGCTCACCACGCGCGACGTCCACGAGACGCTTCCGCCCACCGGCGTACCGTGGCTCGACCCGGACCGGCTCGACCCGGACCGGCTCGGCTCGCTCGGAGGCGAGCCGGGGCAGCCGATCCGCCCCGCCGACCCGGCGTACGTCATCTACACCTCGGGCTCCACCGGGCGCCCCAAGGGCGTGACCGTGCCGCACGGCGCGCTCGCCAACCACATGGCCTGGATGGCGGGACACCTGTCGCTCACCCGGCGCGACCGGGTCCTCGCCCGCACCTCCACCAGCTTCGACGCCTCCGTGTGGGAGCTGTGGCTGCCGCTGATGAACGGCGCCGAGGTGTGCGTGCTGCCGGACGGCGTCAACCAGGACCCGCGGGCGCTGGTCGACCGGATGGACCGGTTCGGTGTCACGGTCGCCCAGTTCGTGCCGTCGCACCTCGCGCTGGTCCTCGCCGAGGCCGCCGACGCCGCACCGCTGCCCGCGCTGCGCGCCGTCCTGTGCGGCGGCGAACCCCTGCCCCGAGCCCTGGCGGACGACATCGCCCGCACCTGGCACGCCGAGGCGCACAACCTGTACGGCCCGACCGAGGCCACCATCGACGCCACCGCCCACCGCGTCGCCGAGGCCGCGGAGGGCCACGCGGCGGACACCGTGCCGATCGGCCGGCCCGTCGACACCATGCGCGCCTACGTCCTCGACACCCGGCTGCGCCCCGTACCGACCGGGGTCACCGGCGAGCTGTACCTCGCCGGGCCCAACCTCGCGCGCGGGTACCTGGGGCGCCCCGGCCTGACCGCGGAGCGCTTCGTCGCCGACCCGTTCGACACCACCGGCGCCCGGATGTACCGCACCGGCGACCTCGTCCGGTGGAACCGGCACGGGCTGATCGAGTACGTCTCCCGTGCCGACGACCAGGTCAAACTGCGGGGCTTCCGCATCGAGCTGGGAGAGGTGGAGGCCGCGCTCCTCGCCCGTCCCGGTGTCATCTCGGCCTGCGCCGTCATCCGCGAGGACGCCCCCGGCCGGCGCCGGCTGGTGGCGTACGCCGTCACCGGTGACGGGGCCGCGCGCGCCCTCACCCTGCGCGACGACCTCGCCGAGACGCTGCCGCACTACATGGTGCCCGGCGCCGTCGTCGTCCTGGACGAACTCCCGCTGCTGCCCAACGGCAAGGTGAACCGGCGCGCGCTGCCCGAACCCGGGCCGGAGACCGAGACGCAGACGGCGCCCGGCCGGGGCACCCCGCAGGAGGAGCTCCTCGCCGGGATCTTCGCCGACGTGCTGGACCGCCCCGCCGTCGGCCCGCACGACAGCTTCTTCGACCTCGGCGGCCACTCCCTGCTCGCCATGCGGGTCGTCAGCCGCATCCGCGCCGTCCTCGGGGCGGAGGTCGCGGTACGCACCCTCTTCGAGCACCCGACCGTCGCCGGCCTGGCCCGCGCCCTCGACACCCCCGGCCGGACCCGCCCCGCCGTGCTGCCCGCGGCTCACCGCCCCGAGCCGCTGCCGCTGTCCTACGCCCAACGGCGGCTGTGGTTCCTCAACCGGCTGGAGGGACCCAGCTCCACCTACAACATCCCGCTCGTCCTCGAACTCGACGGCGTCCTCGACCCGGGCGCCCTGCGGGCCGCGCTCGGCGACGTCGTCGAGCGGCACGAGGCGCTGCGCACGGTGTTCCCCGAGCGGGACGGAGTGCCGTACCAGACGGTCCTGCCCGCCGAGGCGGCCACGCCCGCGCTGCCCGTGGTGAGCACGGCGCCGGCCGACATGGACGCGGCCGTACTGGCAGCCGTGCGGGAGACGTTCGACGTCACGGCCGACCTGCCGTTGCGCGCGCTGCTGCTGCGCTCGGCGCCCGAACACCATGTGCTGGTCCTCGTCGTCCACCACATCGCCGGTGACGGCTGGTCGCTCGCCCCGCTCGCGCGCCATCTCGGCACCGCCTACCGCGCCCGCCTCGAGGGCGCCGGTCCGGGGCTCACCCTCGGCACCCCGCTCCAGTACGCCGACTACACCCTCTGGCAGCGCGCCCTCCTCGGCGAGGGCGGCGGCGAGCCCGCGGACGACGGTGTGCTGCGCGGGCAACTGGACCACTGGAACACCGCGCTCGCCGGCATGCCCGGCCTGATCGACCTCCCGCTCGACCGGCCCCGCCCGGCCGCCGCCGACCCCAGGGGCGGCGTGCACGCCTTCGAGGTGCCCGCCGAGCTGCACGGGCGACTCCAGCGGCTGGCAAGGGAATCGGGCACCAGCCTCTTCATGGTGCTCCAGGCGGCCGTGGCCACCCTGCTGCACCGGCACGGCGCGGGCGACGACATCCCGCTCGGCTCGCCCGTCGCCGGCCGCACGGACGAGGCACTGGAGGACCTGGTCGGGTTCTTCGTCAACACCCTGGTGCTGCGCACCGACCTCTCCGGCCGCCCGACGTTCCGGGAACTCCTCGTACGCGTCCGGGAGTTCGACCTCGCCGCGTACGCCAACCAGGACGTGCCCTTCGAGCGGCTGGTGGAGCACCTCAACCCGGTCCGGGCCCGTGACCACCACCCGCTGTTCCAGACCATGGTGGTGCTCCAGAACCAGGACGGCGTTCGCCCCGACCTGCCCGGCCTCGCCGTCGAGGACCGGCTCGTGCACAACGGGCTGAGCAAGTTCGACCTCACCTTCGCCTTCACCGAGGACCGGGACGGCGGTCTCGGCGCCGGGGTGGAGTACGCCACCGCGCTGTTCGACCGCGGTACGGTCGAGAACCTCGCGGACCGGCTGCTGCGCCTGCTGGAGCGGGTCTCGGCCGAACCCGGACGCCCGGTCGCCGAGCACGACCTGATGACGCCGGACGAGCGCGCCCGCGTCACCCGCTGGGGCACCGGTCGCGCCCTGCCCGCCACCGGCGAGCCCGCCGTCCTGCCCGCGCTCTTCGCGGCCCGGGCCGCGCGCACCCCGGACGCGGTGGCCGTCACCGCCGGCGAGGACCGCCTCACCTACGCCGGACTCGACGCCCTCTCCGCCGGACTCGCCGCCGCCCTCGCGGGCCTCGGTGTCGGCCCCGAGACCGGCGTCGGCGTGCTGCTCGGCCGGTCCCCGGCCGTCGTGACCGCCTCCCTCGCCACCGTCCGCGCCGCGGGGGCCTACGTCCCGCTGGACGCCCGCTGGCCCGAGGAGAGGCTCGACCAGGTCGCCGGGGCCGCCGGTGTGAAGGTCCTCCTGGCCGACGAGGACACCCAGGACTCACCCTGGGTGCGCGCGGCCGCCGCACACACACCGGTCGTCGTGCTGGACCGGCTCGGCCGGGTCCTGCGGGGTGCGCCCGCGCGGCCCGGTCGCCCGGTGCCCGTACCGGGTCCGGCCGCGCTGGCCTACGTGATGTTCACCTCCGGCTCGACCGGCCTGCCCAAGGGCGTCGGCGTCAGCCACGCCGACGTGGTCGCGCTGGCCGCCGACTCCGCCTGGCGCGAGGGCGCCGCCGACGCCGTGCTGATGCACTCGGCGTACGTCTTCGACGCCTCCACCTTCGAGATCTGGGCCCCGCTCCTGCACGGCGGCCGGATCGTCGTCGCGCCCGCGGGCGTGCTGGACGCCCGCGCCCTCGACGACGCGGTGCACACCCACGGGGCCACGGCCGTCTTCATGACGACCGCGCTGTTCAACGTGATCGCCGAGACCGACCCCGGTGCCTTCACCGGTCTGCGGCTGGTGTGCGCCGGCGGTGAACTGGCCTCCCCGGACGCCATGCAGCGGGTCGCGGCCCTCGCGCCGGACACCCGTGTCCTGCACGTGTACGGCCCTACCGAGACCACCACCTTCGCCACCCGCCATCCGGTGGCCGCAGACCTGCCCGCCGGGCCCCCGCCCATCGGCCGCCCGCTGGACGGGATGCGCCTGCACGTCCTGGACGACTCGCTGCGCCCCGTACCGCCGGGCGTGGTGGGGGAGTTGTACCTCGCCGGACACGGAGTGGCGCGCGGCTACACGGGACGGCCCGGACTGACGGCCACCCGGTTCGTCGCCGACCCGTTCGACACCGCGGGCGGCCGGATGTACCGCACCGGCGACCTGGTCCGCTGGACCCCGGACGGCCAGATCGCCTACGTCGGCCGGTCCGACGGCCAGGTGAAGCTGCGCGGCTACCGGATCGAGCTGGGCGAGATCGAGAACACCCTCGCCTCCTGCCAGGGGGTCGCGGACGCCTTCGCCGTGGTCCGCGAGGACACGCCGGGCGACCGGCGCCTCGTCGCCTACGTCGTCCCCGCGAACGGCGCGAACCCCGACCCCGCCGACCTCGCCCGTGCCGTCGGCCGGTCGCTGCCCGCCTACATGGTGCCCGGCGCCCTCGTCCTGCTGGAGGCGCTCCCGCTCACCCCCAACGGCAAGGTGGACCGGCGCGCGCTGCCCGTGCCCGAGTACGCGCCGGTGGGCGTGCGCCCCGCCCGTACCGCCCGCGAGGAGATCCTCTGCGGACTCTTCGCCGACGTGCTCGGCCTGGAGGCGGCCGGCCCCGACGACGACTTCTTCGCACTCGGTGGCCACTCCCTGCTCGCCACCCGGCTCACCGCCCGCGTCCGGGCCGCCCTCGGCGTGGAGGTCCCCGTCAAGACCCTCTTCGAGCACCCGGCGCCGGCCGCGCTGGCCGCGGTGCTGGACGGCGCCGAGGCGGCGCGTCTCCCGCTGCGGCGGGCCGAGCGCCGGGCGGAGCCGCTGCCGCTGTCCTTCGCGCAGCGCAGGCTCTGGTTCCTCAACCGGTTCGAGGGGCCCAGCGACACCTACAACGTGCCGCTCGTGCTGCGTCTCGACGGCCCGCTGGACGCCGACGCGCTGGAGAGCGCGCTGGCCGACGTGGTCGAGCGCCACGAGAGCCTGCGCACCGTCTTCCCCGACACCGACGGCGTGCCGCGCCAGCTCATCCTCGACGCCCGCACCGCCGACATCGACCTCACGCCCCGCGACGCCGACCCCGCCCGCCTGGACGAGGTGCTCGCCGCCGAGGTGGCCCACGCCTTCGACGTGAGCGCCGAAGCACCGCTACGGGCCCGGCTGGTACGGCTCGGCGCCGAGGCGCACGTCCTCGTCCTGGTCCTGCACCACATCGCGGGCGACGGCTGGTCGCTCGCGCCGCTCGCCCGCGACCTCGGCGAGGCGTACCGGGCGCGGCTCGCCCACGAGGAGCCGGGCTGGGCCGAACTCGCCGTCCAGTACGCCGACTACACCCTGTGGCAGCACGCTCTGCTGGGCGACGAGGAGGACCCGGACAGCCGGACCGCCCGGCAACTCGCCTTCTGGCGAGAGGCGCTGGCCGGAGCCCCCGAGCTGCTGGAGCTGCCCGGCGACCGGCCGCGCCCGGCGGTCACCGGGCACCGGGGCGACGCGTTCGCCTTCCCCGTGGACGCCGCCACCCACCAGGCCCTCGCCGCGCTCGCCCGCGCCCGCGGGTGCAGCCTCTTCATGGTGCTCCAGGCCGCCCTCGCGGTGCTGCTGTCCCGCCACGGCGCAGGGGAGGACATCCCGCTCGGCACGGCCGTCGCCGGCCGCACCGACGAGGCGCTGGACGACCTGGTCGGCTTCTTCGTCAACACCCTGGTGCTGCGCACCGACCTCACCGGCGATCCCACCTTTGAGGAAGTACTGGACCGTGTAAGGGAGTTCGACCTCGCCGCCTACGACCACCAGGACGTGCCCTTCGAGCGGCTGGTGGACGCCCTCAGCCCCGAGCGGGCGCAGAACCACCACCCGCTCTTCCAGACCATGCTGGTGCTCCAGAACACGGCCGGCGCCGACGTCGAGCTGCCCGGTCTCACCGTCTCCGAGCAGCCGGTGCGTACCGGCATCAGCAAGTTCGACCTGACCTTCACCTTCACCGAGACCGAGGACGGCGCCGGACACCCCGCGGGGCTCGACGGCGTGCTGGAGTTCTCCACCGAGCTGTTCGACCCCGCCACCGCCCACTCCCTCGCCGGCCGGCTGACCCACCTGCTCGCCTCCCTCGCGGCCGACCCCGGCCGGCGGGTGCACGAGACCGAGGTGCTGGGCGGGTCCGAGCGGCAGCGGCTGGAACGGGCGGCCCTCGGACCGGTCCGGCCGGTGCCCGCGCGGACCGCCCCCGAGGCGTTCCGCACCCAGTGCGCACGCACCCCGAGCGCCGTCGCGGTCCGCGGTGCCGACCGCACCCTCACCTTCACCGAACTCGACCACCTCTCCAACGACCTCGCGCACCATCTGCGCGGCCGGGGCATCGGCCGGGGCGACCTCGTCGCCCTCGCCCTGGAGGGCACCGCCGACCAGGCGGTGGCGATGCTCGCCGTGACCAAGGCCGGGGCCGCCTACCTGCCCCTCGACCTGGACCACCCCGAGGCACGCATCGCGTACACCCTCTCCGACGCCCGCCCGGTCCTGCTGCTCACCCACGCCCACCGGGTCCGGGACCGCCGGCCGGACGTTCCCGCGCTCACGCTGGACGACCCGTCCGTCTGGTCCACCGGTCGCACCGCGCCGCCCGCCGCGGTGCCCGACCCGCGCGACGCCGCCTACGTCATCTACACCTCGGGCTCCACCGGCCGCCCCAAGGGCGTCGTCGTCACCCACGCCTCGCTCACCAACCACATGGCGTGGATGGCCGGCCACCTCGCTCTCACCGGCGACGACCGGGTCCTCGCCCGCACCTCACCCAGCTTCGACGCGTCGGTGTGGGAGACCTGGCTGCCGCTGCTGCACGGCGGCTCGACCTGCCCGGTACCGGGAGCGCTCAACCACGACCCCGCCGGGCTGCTCGGGCGGATGCGTGAACTGGGGGCCACCATCGCCCAGTTCGTTCCCTCGCACCTCTCGCTGGTGCTCACCGAGACGGCCGGCGAGGAGGCTCCGGCCACCCTCAGGGCCGTGCTCTGCGGCGGCGAACCCCTGCCGCGCACCCTGGCCCGCCGGGTCCGGGACGCCTGGCGGGCCGAGCCGCACAACCTGTACGGGCCCACCGAGACCACCATCGACGCCACCGCCCACCACCACACCGACGACGACTCCGGCACCGCCGAGGGGAGCGTGCCGCTCGGACGCCCCGTCGACAACACCCGCGCCCACGTGCTCGACGCCCGCCTCCAGCCCGTGCCGCCGGGTGTCACCGGCGAGCTGTACATCGCCGGCGACGGGCTGGCGCGCGGCTACCTCGGCCGGGCCGGGCTTACCGCCATCCGCTTCGTCGCCGACCCGTACGGGCCCGCGGGAAGCCGGATGTACCGCACCGGCGACCTCGTCCGGCGCGACGCGGACGGCCTGCTCACCTATGTCTCCCGCGCCGACGACCAGGTCAAGCTGAACGGCTTCCGCATCGAACTCGGCGAGATCGAGACCGCGCTCGCCGCCCTCCCGGGCGTCACCGCCGCCTGCGCCGTCGTACGCGAGGACCAGCCGGGAGAACGCCGCCTGGTCGCCTACGTCGTACCCGGCCGGGGAGCGGCCGACGTGGCCGACGACGCGCTGCGCCGGGGGCTGGCCGAGGTGCTGCCGCCGTACATGACACCCGCCTTCTTCGTGCGCCTGGACGCGCTGCCCCTGATGCCCAACGGCAAGACCGACCGGCGCGCCCTGCCCGCACCGGCCCGCACCACCGGTACCCGGCCGGGCGGGGAGCCGCGCACCGAGCGCGAGCGCGTGCTGTGCGAGGTGTTCGGTTCCGTGCTGCGGGCGGCCACCGTCCGCACCGACGACGACTTCTTCGCGCTCGGCGGCGACAGCATCCTGTCCATCCAGCTCGTCAGCCGGGTCCGGCAGGCCGGGCTGGCCGTCACCCCGCGCGACGTCTTCGTGCACCGCACACCGGAGGCCATCGCGGCCGCCGCCACCGTGCTGACGGCGGACTCGGCCGAACCCGCCGAGTCGGGCACCGGCGAGATGCCGCCCACGCCCATCGCGGCCTGGTTCCTGGAGCGGCCCGGCCCCACGGACGGCTACAACCAGTCCGCCGTCCTGCGCACCCCGGCCGACGCCGACGAGGAAACCCTCGCCGCCACCCTCCAACTCCTCATCGACCACCACGACATGCTCCGGATGCGGGTCACCCGGTCCACCGAGGAGGAGCCCTTCCTCTACGCGCAGCCGCCCGGCGCCGTACAGGCACGCAAACGCCTCACCCGGCTCGACGCCACCGGGCTCGGCCCCGACGCCGCCACCGCGGCGCTCGCCGAGGCGGGCGAGCAGGCCCGCGCCCGGCTGCGGCCCGCCGACGGCCATGTCATCGAGGCCGTCTGGGCCGACGCGGGAGCGCACACCCCCGGCCGGCTGCTGATCGTCGTCCACCACCTGGCCGTCGACGCGGTCTCCTGGCGGGTGCTCGGCGCCGACCTCGCCGCCGCCTGGCGGTCGGTCACCGGTACGCCCACGCCCCTGCCGTCCGTGGCCACGCCGTACCGGAGCTGGGCGCGCCTGCTCGCGGCCCAGGCGCGCACCCCCGAGCGGGAGCGTGAACTCCCGCTGTGGGAAGACGTACTGAGCACCCCGGACCCGCGCCTCGGGCACCGGCCGCTGGACGCCGGGCGCGACACCGCCGAGCACACCCGGACCATCACCACCCGGCTGGACACCCGCTGGACCGGCCCGCTGCTCACCACCGCGCCCGCAGCCTTCCACGCCGGGGTGGACGACGTGCTGCTCACCGCGCTCGCCCTCGCGATCCGCGGCTGGCGCGAGGACCGGGGCACCGGCCGCACGGACGACACCGGTGTCCTGATCGACCTGGAGGGCCACGGCCGGGAGCAGCTCGCCGACCACATCGACCTCTCCCGCACCGTGGGCTGGTTCACCAGCCTCTACCCGGTCCGCCTCGACCCCGGCCCAGGCCGGCTCCTCGACCCCGGACGCTTCGACGCGACCCTGATCGACCGCGCCGTGAAGCAGATCAAGGAACAGCTCCGGGCGATACCCGACCACGGCGTGGGCTACGGCATGCTCCGGCACCTCAACCCCGCCACCCGTGACCGGCTCACCGCCGAGGCCCCGCAGATCGGCTTCAACTACCTCGGCAGGTACGCGAGTCCGGCGGGGAGCGCGGGCGACTGGGAGATCCTCCTCGACGGGGGCCAGCCGCGCAGCCAGGACCCGGACATGCCCGTCCACCACGTCGTCGACATCAACGCGCACACCGAGGACCGCCCCGACGGTCCCGTCCTCGTCACCCGCTGGGCCTGGCCCGGCGACCTCCTGAAGGAGGAGGACGTGGCGGACCTGGCCGACGCCTTCTCCCGCGCCCTGCGCGCCGTCGCCGAACACGCCGAACAGCCCGACGCGGGCGGCTACACGCCGTCCGACCTTCCTCTGGTCTCCCTCGACCAGGCTCAGATCGACCGACTTCAGAACAGGTGGGGTGGACGCAAGTGACCGGGTTCCAGCTGGAGGACGTACTGCCCTTGACGCCGTTGCAGGCGGGCATGCTCTTCCACTCGCTCTACGACTCCCAGGCCGTGGACGTCTACACCACCCAGTTCGTGTTCGACCTCGAAGGCACCGTCAGCGTCTTCGCCCTGCGCTCGGCCATCGGCACCCTGCTGCGCCGCCACGCCAACCTCCGGGTCGGCTTCCTCCACGAGGACCTGGACCAGCCCGTGCAGGCGGTGGCGGCGCGGGTCCCCGTACCGCTGGAGGAGCTGGACCTCACCCCGGCCGGCGGTGCCGCGGGCCCGGAGGCGCTGGAGGCGTTCCTCGCCGAGGACCGCGTCAGGCGCTTCGACCTCACCACACCGCCCCTGATGCGGTTCACCCTCGTCCACACCGGGCCCGGCCGGCACCGGCTGGTGATGACCAGCCACCACCTCCTCTTCGACGGCTGGTCCGTCCCGCTCCTGGTCCGCGAACTGTTCGAGCTGTACGCCCACCAGGGCGACGACCTCGCGCTGCCCCGCGTCACCCCGTACCGCACCTACCTCGCCTGGCTGGCCGCCCAGGACCGGGCGGCCACGCTGGAGACCTGGCGGGGCGCGCTGGCGGGGCTGGAGACGCCGACCCTGCTCGCCGGCCGGGACGCGCCGGAGGGGCCCGGCTCCGCCGAGCTGCCCGAGACCCTCGTACTGGAGTTGGACCGGGACACCACTCACCGGTTGCGCGAGACGGCCCGCGCCTCCCGGCTCACCCTGAACACCCTGGTCCAGGGCGCCTGGGGCCTGGTGCTCGCCCACCTCACCGGACGCTCCGACGTGGTGTTCGGCACCACCGTCTCCGGACGGCCGCCGGAGATCCCCGGCATCGAGACGATGATCGGCCTGTTCATCAACACCGTTCCGGTACGGCTGCGCCCCGAGCCCGGCGAGTCGCTGGCCGCGCTGCTCACCCGTCTCCAGGAGGAGCAGGCCGGGCTGCTGGGCCACCAGTACGCCGGGCTCACCGAGATATGCGAGACCGCGGGTCTGGACCGGCTCTTCGACACCCTCGCCGTCTTCGAGAACTACCCGCTCGACGCCGACGCCCTGCGCACCGCCCAGCAGGGCATGGCCGGCCTCACCGTCACCGGGATCGAGGGCACCGACGCCGCCCACTACCCGCTCACCCTCACCATCGCCCCCGGCGAGGACAGCCTCCGCGTCACCTTCGGCTACCGCCCCGCCCTGCTCGGCCGCACCGCGATCGAGCAGACCGTGGCCCGCATGCGCCGCCTGCTCACCCGGATGGCGGACGGCCTCGACGTACGGGCCGACGATCTGCCGCTTCTGCTGGACGGGGAGCGGGAGCAACTGCTGGCGGCCGGACGGGGCGCGGAGCTCCGCCTCGACGTCCGGAACCTGAGCGTGCCCGACATGGTGGCCCGGCGGGCCGTGCACCACCCCGGCACCATCGCCGTCACCGGCGCGGGCGAGGAGCTGACCTACGGACAGCTCCAGGAGCTGTCCACCGGGCTGGCCAAGGCCCTGACCGGCTCCGGGGCCGGCCCGGAGGACGGCGTCGGCATCCTGCTCGGCCGCTCCTCGGCCCAGGTCACCGCCGCCCTTGCCGTACTGCGCGCGGGCGCCGCCTACGTCCCGCTGGACCCGCGCTGGCCCGCCGACCGCCTCGACCGCGTCACCGAGTCCGCCCCGCTGCGGGCCCTCGTCGTGGACGGCACCACGCGGGACGACCCGTGGGTGCGCGGACTCGGCATCCCCGTCCTCACCGTGGACTCGGCCGGACGCGTCGTCAGCGGCGGCCCCTTCGCCCCCGGCGCCCTGCCCGCCGTGCCGGGCGGCGACCGGCTCGCCTACGTCATGTTCACCTCCGGCTCCACCGGCCTGCCCAAGGCCGTCGGTGTCACCCACGCCGACATCACCGCCCTCGCCGCCGACCGCACCTGGGCCGACGGCGTCGCCGACGCCGTGCTCATGCACTCCGCGTACGTCTTCGACGCGGCCACCTTCGAGATCTGGGCGCCCCTGCTCAGCGGCGGCCGAGTCGTCGTGGCCCCTCCGGGAACGCTCCAGCCGGAGACACTCCGCGACCTCGTCACCCGGTACGGGGTGACGGCGGCCTTCCTGACCACCGCCCTGTTCAACGTCGTCGCCGAGACCGATCCCGGTGCCCTCGGCCTGCTCCGGCTGGCCGCCGCCGGCGGCGAGGCCGCGACGCCCGGTGTGCTTCAGCGGCTGGCCGCGGCCCACCCCGGCACCACGGTCCTCAACGCCTACGGCCCCACCGAGACCACGACCTTCGCCACCCTCCACCGCGTCCCGGCCGGCGCCCCGTCCGGCATGCCCGCGATCGGCCGCCCGCTGGACGGCATGCGGGCCTACGTCCTGGACGCGGCCCTGCGCCCGGTACCCGCCGGCGCCGAGGGCGAGCTGTACATCGCGGGCCCCGGTGTGGCGCGCGGCTACCTCGGGCGGCCCGGCCTCACCGCCACCCGGTTCGTCGCCGACCCCTTCGAGGGGGACGGCACCCGGATGTACCGCACCGGCGACGTGGTGCGGCGGGACGGCGCGGGCCTGATCCACTACGTCAGCCGCGCCGACCAGCAGGTCAAGCTGCGCGGCCACCGCATCGAGCCCGCCGAGATCGAGGCGGTCCTGCGCACCGATCCGGCCGTGCGCGCCGCCTGCGTCCTGGTCCGCGAGGACCTCCCCGGCGACCGCACCCTCACCGCGTACGTCGTACCGGCCCCCGGCCGCACCGCGGACCCCGGCCTGCTCGCCGCGCACGTCGGCCGCCACCTGCCCTCCTACATGGTGCCGTCCGCCATCCAGCCGCTCGACGCCCTCCCGCTGACCGTCAACGGCAAGGTGGACCGGGCCGCGTTGCCCGCGCCCACGGGTCCGGGGCCGGGCGCCCCGGGACGGGCGCCGCGCGGGGCGCACGAGGAGATCGTCGCCCAACTCTTCGCGGACGTCCTGGGCGTGCCCCGGGTCGGCGTCGACGACGACTTCTTCGCCCTGGGCGGCCACTCCCTGCTCGCCACCCGGCTGGTCGGCCGTGTCCGTACCGCGCTGGGCACCGAGACCGAGATCCGTACCCTCTTCGAGCACCCCACGGTCGCCTCCTTCGCCGCCGTCCTCGCGGACGGCGACCGCCCGGCGCGCCCCGCCCTGGTCCCGCAGCCGCGCCCCGAGGTGCTGCCGCTGTCGTACGCCCAGCGGCGCCTGTGGTTCCTGCACCGGTTCGACGGCCCCTCGGCCACCTACAACATCCCCTTCGCCGTGCGTCTCGACGGGCCGCTGGACCAGGAGGCCCTGCGCGCCGCACTGGACGACGTGGTGGCCAGGCACTCCGCGCTGCGCACCCTCTTCCCGGCCGCCGGGGAGGGCCCGCACCAGCGGATCACCGAACCGGGCGAGCGGAGCGTGCCGTTCACCGTCCGGGACGCCGGCGAGGACCGGCTCGGCGCGGCCGTGGCGGAGACCGCCGCCGAGGCCATCGACATCGAGACCGAACTCCCGCTCCGGGCGACACTGCTGCGGCTGACCGAGAACTCACACGTCCTCGTCCTCGTCGTCCACCACATCGCCGCCGACGGCTCCTCCCTCGCACCCCTCACCCGCGACCTGGGCACCGCCTACCGCGCCCGCGTCGGCGGAGCGGCCCCGCAGTGGACCGCGCCGCCGGTCGACCACGTGGACCACGCCCTCTGGCAGCGGGCCCTCCTCGGCGGCGAGGACGACCCCGACAGCGTGCTGTCCGGCCAACTGGACCACTGGAAGCGGGCGTTGGGCGGGCTGCCCGAGCTGATCGACCTGCCCTGGGACCGGCCGCGCCCCGCCGTGCCCCACCACACCGGCGCCACGCACGACTTCACGCTGGACGCCGGCACCGCCCGGCGGATCGCGGACCTCGCCCGCACCAGCGGATGCAGCGTCTTCATGGTCCTCCAGGCCGCCCTCTCCCTGCTGCTCTCCCGGCACGGAGCGGGCGAGGACATCCCGCTCGGCACCGCCGTCGCCGGGCGTACCGACGAGGCCGCCACCGATCTGGTGGGCTTCTTCGTCAACACCCTCGTCCTGCGCACCGACCTCTCGGGCGACCCCACCTTCCGTGAACTGCTCGACCGGGTAAAGGAGTTCGACCTTTCCGCCTACACCCACCAGGACCTGCCCTTCGAGCGGCTGGTCGAGCTCCTCAATCCCGCGCGCTCGCAGAGCCACCACCCGCTGTTCCAGACCATGCTCGTCCTCCAGAACCACAGCCCGGCCACCCCGGTCGAGCTGCCCGGCCTCACCGTGAGCCCCGTCCCGGTCGAGCTGCACGTCAGCAAGTTCGACCTGTCCTTCACCTTCACCGAGACCCACGACGACCGGGGCGCACCGGGTGCCATGCGGGCCGCCGTGGACTACGCGACGGAACTCTTCGACGCGGACACCGTGGAGGCCCTCGGCGAGCGCCTCTCCGGGCTGCTCGACGCCGTGACCGCCGACCCCGACCGCCCGCTGCGCGCCTACGACGTGCTGACCGGCGCCGACCGCGCCCGTCTCACCGCCTGGGGCACCGGCCCGGAGGCCGAACGGCCCGCGAGCGTCCCCGCACTGTTCCGGCGCCGGGTGCACGGCACCCCGGACGCCCCGGCGGTGCGCGACGCCACCACCACGCTCACCTACCGCGAACTGGACGCTCTGGCGGACTCCGTGGCCGCCGGCCTCGCCGCGCGCGGCATCGGCGCGGAGGACCGGGTCGCCGTCGCGCTGCCCCGCGACCGCATGCTGCTGGTCACCCTGCTCGGCGTCCTCAAGGCCGGCGCGGCGTACGTACCGCTCGATCCCGACTATCCGGCCCGGCGCCTCACCCACATGGTCGAGGACTCCCGGCCGCGCCTGCTGCTGGCCACCCCCGAGGTGCTCGAGCGGCTGCCCGAGCTGCCGGTGCCCTACGTCCACGCAGCCGACCTCGCGCGGGACACGGTGCCCGCTCCCGTCCCCGGTGATCCCGACCCGGCGCACCCGGCGTACGTCATCTACACCTCGGGTTCCACCGGCCTTCCCAAGGGAGTCGTGGTCACCCACCAGGGAGTCGGCGCGCTGGCCCGGACGCACGCCGAGCGGCTGCGGGTCGGTCCCGGCCACCGGGTGCTGCACCTGGCGTCCGTCAGCTTCGACGCGGCGTTCTGGGAGATGTGCATGGGCCTGCTCACCGGGGCCTGCCTGGAGATCGACGAGCGCGACGCCCTGCTGCCCGGCCCGGCCCTGGCCGGCACCGTCCGGCAGCGGGGGGTCACCCACCTCACCCTGCCGCCCGCCGCGCTCGCGGTGATGCCGCCCGACTCGCTCCCCGAGGGCATCACCGTCGCCCTGGCCGGCGAGGCGTGCCCGCCGCACCTGGTGCACACCTGGGCGCGCGGCCGGCACCTGGTCAACGCCTACGGGCCCACCGAGACCACCGTCTGCGCCACCATGAGCGCCTTCCAGCACGCCGACGGCCCCCTCGCCCCCGACCGCACCGTGCCCATCGGCGTTCCCCTCGACGGCACCCGCGTCCACGTCCTGGACGGCCGGCTGGCCCCCGTCCCTCCCGGCGTGGTCGGTGAGCTGTACGTCTCCGGCGCCGGCCTCGCCCGTGGCTACCACGAGCGGACAGCCCTGACCGCGACCCGGTTCGTGGCCGACCCCTTCGACCCCGCGGGCGGCCGGATGTACCGCACCGGTGACCTGGCCCGCTGGACAGGGGACGGGGAACTCGTCTACGTCTCGCGCGTCGACGACCAGGTCAAACTGCGCGGTTTCCGTATCGAGCTCGGGGAGATCGAGGCCGCTCTGACCGCGTTGCCCGGTATCGGCTCCGCCTGCGCGATGGTCCGCGAGGACCGCCCCGGCGACCGGCGCCTGGTCGCCTACACGGTCGCGGAGGAGGGGCAGCGGGTCCCCGACGCCGCCGGACTGCGCGCCGGACTCGCCGAGACGCTGCCCGACCACATGGTTCCGGCCGCCTACGTCACGCTCGACACCCTGCCCCTCACCCCCAACGGCAAGACCGACCGGCAGGCCCTTCCCGCACCCGGGCGCACCGCCGCCGGGGAGGGCACCGCCCCGCGCACCGATCTGGAGCGCGCGCTGTGCGCGGTGTTCGCCACGACCCTCGGTGTGCCTCAGGTCGGCGTCCGGGACGACTTCTTCGCCCTCGGCGGCCACTCCCTGCTCGCGGTCACCCTCGCCCAGCGCATCGAGGAACACTGCGGGCGGCGCCTTTCCCTGCGGGACCTCTTCGCCGCGCCGACCGTGGAGGGCGTCGCCCGCCTGCTGGAGCGCACACCCGAGGAGCAGGGGTACGGCAGCGGGCCGGACCTGGCCGCCGAGGTACGGCTCGCCCCGGACATCACGGCCACCGGGCGCAGGAGCGTCCGCCCCGGCGCGCGCCCGCTGCTCACCGGTGCCTCCGGGTTCCTGGGCGCGTTCCTCCTGCGGGACCTCCTCGAGAGCACCGGGGGCCCGGTCGACTGCCTGGTCCGCGCCGAGGACCCGCGGAGGGCCGCCGAGCGGCTGCGGGCCAACCTGGAGCACTACGGTCTCTGGCAGCCCCGCTACGAGACCCTGATCAACGCGGTGCCGGGCGACCTCGCCGCCCCCGGCCTCGGCCTGAGCCCGCAGGACCGCGCCGCGCTGGTCCGCCGGCTCGGCCCCGTCCTGCACAACGGCGCGCGCGTCAACTTCGCCGCCGGGTACGGGGATCTGCGTGCCCCCAACGTCGCGGGCACCGAGGAACTGCTGCGGCTGCTCGCCGACTCGGCGTCACCGGGCCTGCACTACGTCTCGACCACCAGCGTGTTCGCCCCCGCGACCGGACCCGACCCGGTCGTCGTCACCGAGTCCACCCCGACCGGCCCGCCGGCCGGGCTGCCCGACGGCTACGCCCGCAGCAAGTGGGTCGCGGAGGGACTGGTCCGACTCGCCGCCGAACGCGGACTGCCGGTCACCGTGCACCGGCCCGGCCGCATCAGCGGCGACACCGTCACCGGCGCCTGCCAGGACCGGGACCTGCTCTGGCAGCTCATCAAGGGCTGCCTCCAGGCCGGCGCCGTGCCCGACCTGCCGTACGGCTCGACCGACTGGGTGCCGGTGGACCACGTCAGCCGGGCGGTCGTGGCGCTCGCCGGGGCGGTGCAGCCCGGCGGCGAGGTCTACCACTTCACCAACCCGGACGCCCCGGACCTGGGCCGCGTGTTCGCGGCGGCCGCCCGGCTCGGCCACGAGCTCGCCACCGTCCCCGTCGAGGAGTGGCAGGCCCGCGTCGCCGCCGACCCGGACAACGCGGCCCAGCTCTTCCTCGGGGACGAGCCGCAGACCCGGCATGAGGCGATGGACCGGCGGCGCTTCGACTCCCACCAGACGGCCAAGGCGGTGGACACCCTGGGCGTCCACCAGCCCGACCTGACCGACGAGGTGCTCACCCGCTACCTCACCTGGTTCCAGCGCACGGGCTTCCTGCCGGCGCCGGCGAAGGGAGGGACCGCGCGCTAGTGCTGTGACCGGGAAGGTTCACCGGCTCGCGGCGTCCGGCACGGCACCTCGCCGCGTTGTCGCGTCGCCCGAGTACATCCAGTACGCGGGCGATGCTCCGCCTTGCGATGCACCGCACCGGACGCCGC